>JAQXLO010000138.1 GCA_029012165.1 Oscillospiraceae bacterium
ACGGCGCAGACTGTGCCGTCGGCAAAACGGACGCTGCAGTCTCCCGTATGCCGGCGCAGATCGTCTGCGCACTTTGTGCTGCGATGGCGTGTACCGTATTGTGCACGGCGCAGACTGTGCCGTCGGCAAAACGGACGCTGCAGTCTCCCGTATGCCGGCGCAGATCGTCTGCGCTGACGCTGCCAAAAACCTTGCACCCGCAAAGCTCTGCAAACAGTCCGGGCGGCAAAAGCTCCCGTGTCTGGTTGTTTTCGTCCCTTGTGCCGGCTTCGCAGTCCAAGATGACCGTGCCGCCGTTTTGCACATATGCCTTGATTTTTTCGGCGTCCTCCACGGTGGTGATACGGTGGTTGGGCAGGACAACGATTTTGTAGCGGGACAGATCGTCCTGCATCCCGACCACGTCGATGTTGGTTTGCAATGCATTTTTGAAGCCGCCGTAGCAGTTGAAAAAGTCGTCGTCGTAGTACCCGTCCACGACCCAGTTTGGCATTCCCCAGCTGTTGTCGTAGGAGTAGAGGATGGCAATGTCGGACTGGGTTCTGCCGTCCCGAATCAGCGGATAGACTTTCCGAATATCCTGCGCCAGCTTTTCAAAGACAGGCTTTGTTTCGGGGCGGTAGTTTTTGTCTCTGGCAAGGATGCTGTCGTAGGCCTGTTCAAAGCTGCCGGTGGGAGTGCGCCACTCGAAGAACAGCGTGCCGAAGGCGCCATGGGAAATGTTGAGCCACGTCTGCGCCGCAATGACCTGCGCATTGGCATCGGCGTCGGCATAGGCTTTCTGCTCTGCAACGAGGAACTCGTTTTTGCCGTTGGAAAGCCGGCGGTCAAAGCTGTGCTCCATGGAAGCACGCAGCTGGATGCGGTAGTCGTTGCCGAAGGGCTGCGGCACATAGTTGTCCCAGCCGGCGTAGTCCAGATATTTTTCGCCGTCAAAGCAGTTGACCGACCAGTTGGCACCCGGCCAGTTGGTGTAGATAAATCTGCCGGGAGAATTCTTGCGCACATATTTCGCTTCCATGGACAGCAAACGGTTGAACGTAAAGGAAAAATACCGTCTGTAATCCAGCTGTACCTGCGGCGACCATCCGCCCTCGGAAAGGTTGACGGGGATTTGGATCTCGTCAAAATCGTTGTAGACGTTGGACCACAGCATCGTGAACCACGCTTTGTTGAGTGCATCAATGGTGCCGTATTTTTCACGCAGCCAGCGGCGAAAGCCGATGTTGCAGTTCTCGTCAAAATCCCAGAACGGGAATCCGGGTTCATTGTCCAGCTGCCAGCCGACAATGGCGGGATGCGCCCCCAGAGCTTCGGTCTGCGCCTTGGTAATTTTTTCCGCGTATTCCAAAAAGATTTCGCTGGACAGGCACTGTCCCTTTCTGCCGCCGAAATCGTAGTGTCCGTGGATGTTGCCGCCCTTGATCTCGGGATATTTTTTGTACAGCCAAGGCGGGGCAATGGCGGTGGTCGTGCCCATCACAACGTTTATGTGGTGCTTTTGCGCACAGTCCAGCGCACGAAGCATGGGTGCAAAATTGTAGTCGCCCTCCGTCGGCTCATACCAGCTCCAGGCAAATTCCCCCATGCGCACGGTGTTGAAGCCGAGGGCTTCCATTTTTGCAAAATCTTCTTCCCATTCCGATTCTGCCCACCACTCCGGGTAATAGGACGACCCGAGATAAAACGCTTGCATCCCAATTTCCTCCTCATTTTTCAAACACACATTCAATAAAAGCCCTGCAGAAAAAATCTACAAGGCATGATATTACTATATCATATCCATACACAAAAATCAAGCTTTCCCTGCCGGGAAAAACATAGGGATCGGGAGATCGTTCCCCCGAACCATAGGAAAACGGACGAGGGGATCCATCACATGAACCGGATAATATAAATGACGATAAAACGTCTGAATTATTTCGATCCCATTGAAGAAGCAAATTCTTTGAAAAAGTGCATTGTATGCTGTGCCGCAGGAAGAACCTTTTGGACACACGGCGCATATTCTGATAGTGCCAATATTCCATCGGAGGTGAATTCTATGGAAAAAAACGAGGGCAAGCGACCGCCGTGTGACACGGACGATCACGGCAAAGCGCCCTTCATCGTCAACATCAACCGCCTTGCCAAAAGCAATCCCTATTTCCGAACGGCGCTGTGGACGGGCGAGCATTTGCAGGTAACGCTCATGAGCATTCCCATCGGCGGGGAGATCGGCTTGGAGATGCACCCGCATCTCGATCAGTTTATCCGCATTGAACACGGCTGTGCACATGTGATGATGGGCAGGGAAAAGAACTGTCTGTCTATCCATCAAAAAATCGACGCAGACTACGCCATCCTCATCCCGGCGTGTACATGGCACAACATTCGCAACATCGGCTGCACACCCTTGAAGCTGTATTCCATCTATGCGCCGCCCCAGCATCCCTTTGGTACGGTACACAAAACAAAGCACGATGCCGATACGGCCGAAAAGGCGTAATACGTTATGGCAAACGAAAGCCTCCAAACCGGTACAAAAGGATACCGATTTGGAGGTTTTGCTTGCATATAGGGACTGCGGTTTACAGTGTCTGCTTCTGCTTTATGGGCACCCAGATCTCGCTGTAATACTTTTCATCCTGCGTTCCCTTGGGGTACTTGCTCGGGTCATCGTAATACTCCATGCAGTATCCTGCCGCAAATTCGTACCCTTTCAGGGCAGGGAGCCACTCGGAAAAAATCTTGGCGTTCACATCCTGAAAGGCCTGCGGCATGGCGCCCACGCACGGAAAGATCGCCCATGTCAGCGCCGGGATGGTTCTGACCGTAAAACCCTGCGGCGCTTTTGTGCCGGGCGCACACGGGTCTGCGATGAGATAGGTGAACGTGTCGCACCCCATGTTCTCGTCGATGTTGATGCCGTACTCGCCCTTAACCGTCTCTCCTTTGCCCTGCGCAAAGTGCTCTTGCCAGAACTGCGGTATGCTCTGCCGGGCGGTTTCATAGCGGAATGATTTCTCGTTCCCGATCACGGTGAACGCTTCTTTTTGCTCGATCCTGTAGTCCATGAGAAAACCTCCTTCTAATGACAGCTTGATTTTGAACGCAGCAAAGCATTTCAGCAAAACAGGCTCCCTGCGTGCCGCCGCAGGGGTAACGCCATGGAATCGGGTGAACGCTTTGGTAAAGCTGTCCGGCGAATCGTAGCCATAGCGCAGGGCGATGTCGATCACCCTTTCCGAACCGGCCGCCAAATCCTTGCCGGCCAGTGTCAGCCGCCGGTTCCGAATGTACTCGCCGAGGGTGTAGCCGCAAAGCATGGAAAACCCTTTTTGAAAGTAGTACGGGGAAAGATGTACCGCCTGTGCGACCTTTTCCACGGTCAATTCCTCGGTGATGTGCTGCTCGATATACCGGATCGCCTCGCTTATCAGTTCTGCCCATTCCATTCTGCTGCGCTCCTTTCCTTTGCTGTGTCTGTATTCTATCACACGAAAGCGTTGTTTTCCCGATAATTTCTGTCCTCTTGTGTCCGCTTGCCGGAAGGAAAACAGCTTTGAATTCCTAAAGCAAGACAGCTTTCACGACCGGCCACACGATCGGCAGCCAAATCAGCAGATTTGGTACCGCTTCAGCGCTTTGCTGTCGTCAAAGGCAATGCCGCACAACCCGATCATGCGGGGGATATGACAACAAAAGGGCGGCCGGATTGACCGACCGCCCGATATGGATGGAGAGATTATTCTGCGGGAGCGTAGAGATCCTTGAGCTTGAGCAGATGGGCGTATCTGTCGAGAGACGCCTGTTCTGCCTTGGCGAAGAGCTGTTCAGCACGCTCGGGGAAGGAACGGGTCAGGGAGCTGTAGCGAGCCTCGTTGAGAATGAACTCACGGTAGCCGGGAGCCGGTTCCTTGCTGTCGATGGAGAAGGGATTCTTGCC
>JAQXLO010000139.1 GCA_029012165.1 Oscillospiraceae bacterium
CGTAACCACCACAACCGCCCGTGCAAAATATTGCACGACCTACAAAGCAGCAAGCAGGACGCAACCACAACCACCGCCCGTGCAAAATATTGCACGACCTACAAAGCGGCAAGCAGAGCGCAACCACAACCGCCCGTGCAAAATATTGCACGACATATAAAGCGGCAAGCAGGATGCAACCACAACCACTACCCGTGCAAAATATTGCACGGCTTATAAAGCGACAAGCAAGCGTAACCACCACAACCGCCCGTGCAAAATATTGCACGACATATAAAGCGGCAAGCAGAGCGCAACCACTGCCCGTGCAAAATATTGCACAAGTGATCGATCCTTCTTTTACGATTCATCCGTGCACTCCTTGCACGGCAAAGGGTGATGAAATGAATAATTTGTTTTACGAAAAGTTTCAAGCGCTGTGTTCGGAAAAAGGTCTGTCCCTCTCGGCGGCGGTCGGCATCATGGGACTGAGCAAAGGCAATCTTTCTCATTGGCGCAAGGGCAAACTGCCAAACGGCGACATTCTGCGCAGGATCGCCCGATTTTTCGATGTCCCTGTGGACACCTTGGTGGCTCGCTCACCCGAACAGGCGGCGGTCGAACAGGAAGAGCTTCTGCGCTTGTTCGCCGAAATGACGGCGACGGAGCGCAGAGCGCTTTTGGACACAGCACATCATATTTTAGACACCCGAAAGGAAGAAATATGAAAATACGAGTAGCGGATTACATTGCGAATTTCCTTGCTGACCACGGCATCACGGACGTATTCACCGTGGTGGGCGGCGGCGCCATGCATCTGAACGATGCGCTGGGTCACTGTGCACGTCTGCACTGTACCTACAATCACCACGAGCAGGCCTGCGCCATTGCGGCGGAGAGCTATGCCCGCATCCATAACCGCATTGCGGCGGTCTGCGTCACCACGGGACCCGGCGGCACCAACGCCATGACGGGGGTTGTGGGCGGCTATCTGGACTCCATCCCGATGCTGATTCTCTCCGGGCAGGTGCGCTACGACACAACTGCCCGCTGGAGCGGTCTGGGGATTCGTGCATTGGGCGATCAGGAGTTCGACATCTGCAAAGCGGTGGCGTCCATGACGAAATACTGCGAGATGGTGGTGGATCCTATGCAGATTCGCCGTTGTCTCGAAAAGGCACTGTATCTGGCATACAGCGGCAGACCCGGTCCGTGCTGGCTGGATATTCCGCTGAATGTGCAAAGTGCCTATATTGAAACCGACAATCTTGTCGGATATGACGAACCCGAACGGGACGATGCACCGCCCGAAGCGCAGGTGGACGCCGTGATGGAACAGCTGCTGAAGGCGGAGCGCCCTGTGTTCAATGCGGGCAACGGCATCCGTCTGTCCGGCGCCTTTGATGTGTTCCGTGAAGCGGTGCAGGCTTTGGGCATTCCCGTCGTTACCGGGTGGGACAGCATCGACCTGATGGCGGACGATGACCCGCTGTATGTGGGACGTGCGGGAATCATGGGCGACAGACCCGGCAACTTTGCCGTGCAGAACAGCGATTTTCTGCTGTCTGTCGGCAGTCGCTTGAGCATTCGGCAGGTAGGCTACAACTACAAAACATGGGCAAGGGGCGCTTTTGTCGCCATGGTGGACATCGACGGGGAAGAGCTCAAGAAACCGACGCTCCACGTGGAACTGCCCATCCGTGCGGATGCGGGCGAATTTTTGCGGATGCTTTTGGACAAACTGCCGAAAAAACCGCTTTCCGATTGTGCAAAATGGAGAGAACAATGCGCCATGTGGAAAAAGACCTATCCCGTTGTGCAGCCAAAGCACTATGAAAACGGCGAAAAAGCCAACGTCTACTGCTTTATCAAGGAGCTTAGCCGCCGTCTGCCCAAAGGGAAGATCACCGTTGTGGGCAACGGTTCTGCCTGCGTGGTGGGCAGTCACGGCTATGAGATCCACGAGGGACAGCGGTTCATCATCAATTCCGCCATTGCCTCCATGGGCTACGACCTGCCGGCGGCCATCGGTGCGTGCATCGCATCGGGCAGGCAGGATCTGATCTGTGTGACGGGGGACGGCAGTATTCAAATGAATTTGCAGGAATTGCAAACCATCCTCACCAACCGACTGCCCATCAAGATTTTCCTCATCAACAACGGCGGCTACCACTCCATCCGACAGACCCAGAAGAATTTCTTCGGCGAGCCGCTGGTGGGCATCGGTGCGGACAGCAACGGCGATCTGGAATTTCCGCAGATGGAAAAGTTGGCGGCGGCCTACGGCTACCCCTACTACGCCATCCGAAACAACGAAGAAATGCATACATTGGACGAAGTGCTTGCGGCACAGGGCAGTCTGATCTGCGAGGTGTTCGTCTCCCATACGCAAAATTTTGAGCCGAAAGCGGCTTCCAAGCGGCTCCCGGACGGCACGATGGTGTCGGCGCCGCTGGAGGATCTGGCTCCGTTCTTGCCGGCAGAGGAGGTACGGCGCAATCTGTACATTCCTCCCGTGGCACAATTTTGACGATGAAACGAATTTGTATTACCGGTGCCGGCGGCATGATCGGCACCGCCTTAACGAAATATGCGCTCTCTCAGGGCGTGGCGGTGACGGCGCTGGTGCGTCCCGGCTCCGGAAAGCTTTCTGCACTTTCGCATCCTCTTCTGACCGTGGAAGAGTGCGACTTGTCCGCACTTGAACGATTCGAGGGCGAACCGTGCGATGCCTTTGTGCATCTCGGCTGGGGGGCGACCTTCGGTACCGCACGGCAAGATGTGCAGCTTCAGCTTCGGAATGTGGACTATACCTTGTCCGCTGTGCGTCTGGCAGACAGACTGCACTGTAAATCTTTCGTGTTTGTCGGTTCGCAGGCGGAATACGGGCGTTGTGAAGTACCTTTGCGCCCCGATACGCCCACATTTCCACAGACAGGTTACGGCATGGCGAAGCTGGCGGCGGGCAACTTCAGCCGCCTTTTGTGCCAACAGCTGGGTATGCGGCACTGCCATGTACGGGTGCTGAGCGTATACGGCGGACACGATCGGAACGAGACGCTGGTCAGCACCTGCGTGGACGCCATGCTTCGGGGGGGATCGCCTGCCTTGACGCCGTGCACACAGATGTGGGATTACCTTTACGAGGACGATGCCGCAAGGGCGCTGTATCTGGTGGCAGAAAAGGGCAGGGACGGCGCAGTCTATGTTCTCGGCAGCGGAGAATGCAGACCGCTGCGAGACTATGTATCGGAAATTTGTACTGCCGCCGAATGCAAGGCAGAACCGCAGTTTGGCGCACGGGAATTTAATCCCAATCAGGTACACTATTTATGTGCCGACATTTCCGCATTGACAAACGACACGGGCTTTGTGCCGCAGGTGTCCTTTGCGGAAGGCATACGGCGAACTATACAGGAAAGACGGGAAAACCAATGAGAAACTATGCTCAAGAACTCGAACAGCGTGTTGCGTTTATTCAGAAGCTGCTCCAAGACAGCGGTGCCAAAGGCATCGTGTTCGGCAACAGCGGCGGCAAGGACAGTGCACTGGTGGGCATTCTTTGCAAAAAAGCGTGTGACAACACCGTCGGCATCATGATGCCCTGCCAGTCCGCACGCAATTTCGGCGAGGATATGGACGATGGCGGCGATGTGGCGAAGCAGTTCGGCATCGAGAACAAGACGATCGACCTTTCACCGCTTAAGGAAAAGATGGCGGACGCCGTGGGTGCGCAGACAGCACTCAACAATGCGGCAGTATCCAACATCGCCCCACGACTGCGCATGACGGCGCTGTACACCTACGCCGCCGCCAACGGCTGTCTGGTGGCCGGCACAGGCAACCGCAGTGAGCGGTATATGGGCTATTTCACCAAATGGGGCGACGGTGCGTGTGACTTTAACCCCATCGCTGACCTGACCGTGGGCGAAGTGTACGATTTTTTGCGCTATTTGGATGCACCGAAAAATATTATCGAAAAGGCGCCGTCCGCCGGGCTGTTTGAGGGGCAGACGGACGAAGCGGAGATGGGCGTGACCTATGCGGCCATCGACCGCTACATTCTCGAAGGCACTGCGAGCGAGCACGACAAGGCGATCATCGACCGCTATCACCGCACGAGCGCACACAAACGTGTGATGCCTGTTGTATTTCAAGAAACGAATGACTGAAAGGAGTCTGACAATATGAAAGCTTTTATGGACAAAAACTTCCTTCTCGAAACCGAAACGGCGCAGCAGTTGTTTGCGGCGGCGGAAAAGATGCCGATCTTTGACTGGCACTGCCACCTGTCTCCCAAGGAGATCTACGAAAACAAACAGCCGGACAACATCGCCCAGCTCTGGCTGGGCGGCGACCACTATAAGTGGCGTGCCATGCGTTCCTACGGTATCGATGAAAAATACATCACCGGCGATGCCTCCGACTATGAAAAGTTCTGCGCCTTTGCCAAGGTCATACCGTCCCTGATCGGCAACCCCATGTACCACTGGACGCATTTGGAACTGCAGCGGTATTTTGACATTTACACCCCCCTGTCCGAAAAGACGGCGGATGCTGTCTGGAACGAAGCCAACGCCAAAATTGCCGCCGGCGGATTTACGCCCCGTGCGCTGATCGAGCGTTCCAACGTGGCGTGCGTCTGCACGACGGATGACCCGGCGGATTCTCTCGAATATCACGCACTGATTCAAAAAGATGATTCGTTCCGGTGCAAGGTTCTGCCTGCATTCCGTCCCGATAAGGCACTGAACATCGAACTGCCCACCTTCCTGCCGTGGCTTGCGGCGATGGAAGCGACCTGCGGCGAGAAGATCGACAGCTTTGCCGGACTGAAAGCGGCACTGCGCAGTCGGATCGCCTTCTTTGCGCAGATGGGATGCCGTGCCAGCGATCAGGCCTTTTCCTATGTACCCTATGCACCGGCGGACGATATCGAGCTGGAGATGATCTTCTCCAAAGTTCTCGGCGGCGAAAAGCCCGATGCTTTGGAGGCGGACAAGTACCGCACGGCGCTGATGCAGTTTTTGGCCGGGGAATACGCCGGCCGTGGCTGGGTGATGGAGCTGCATATGGGCGCCATGCGCAACAACAATACGAAGATGTTCCGTGCCATCGGTCCCGACACGGGCTATGACTCCATCGGCGACGACGCCATTGCCTATCCTCTGTCCAGATTCTTGGACAGCATGGCGGTGCAGGATAAACTGCCCAAGACGGTGCTGTTCACCCTCAATCCCCGGGACAACTATGTCCTCGGCTCCATGCTCGGCAACTTCCAGACTGCGGAGGCGTCCGGCAAGATCCAGTTCGGCTCCGGCTGGTGGTTCAACGATCACATCGACGGTATGCGTGCGCAGATGCGTGCCCTCGGCAACTTGGGCTGTCTGGGCGGCTTTGTGGGCATGGTGACGGATTCCCGCTCCTTCCTGTCCTATCCGCGGCACGAGTACTTCCGCCGGATCCTGTGCCGCCTGCTGGGCGAATGGGTGGAGGACGGCCGCTTCCCGCAGGACTACGACCTGCTGGGCGACATCGTCCGCGGCGTGAGCTACGAGAATGCCAGGAAGTACTTCAACTTCGACCAGAAGTAATTGCAAACGCACAATCCCAACGGAGCCGGGCAGTCTGTCCGGCTCCTTTTCCTTATGCCATGGGGGGAGAAACAAAAGAAAAGACCTGCAATCGACTGATTGCAGGTCTTTGGAGTGGCTCAGATAGGATTCGAACC
>JAQXLO010000140.1 GCA_029012165.1 Oscillospiraceae bacterium
AATCCGCAATGGCGCCGCAATCCGACACCACATGACCCTCGAATCCCCACTGACCGCGGAGGATCTCCATAAGCAGGCGCTGACTGCCGCAGCAGGGTTCGCCGTTCACACGGTTGTAGGCGCCCATAACGCTCTCCACCCCCGCTTGCTTGACCAGCTGTTCAAATGCAGGCAGGTATGTCTCCCACAGATCCCGTTCCCCGATGGCGGCATCAAATGTATGCCGCTGATTCTCCGGGCCGCTGTGCACCGCAAAATGCTTGGCGCAGGCCGCCGTCTTTAAAAACTCCCCGTCCCCTTGCATATGGCGCACAAAGGTCTTGCCCATCTCTGCCGTCAGGAAGGGATCCTCGCCATAAGTTTCCTGCCCTCGTCCCCAACGGGGGTCCCGGAAAATGTTTACATTGGGCGACCAGAGCGTCAAGCCCTTATAGATGCCCCTGTCCCCTTCTTTGCGGGCGGCATTGCACTTGGCTCGTGCCTCGTCGGCAATCGCATCCGCCACATCCCCCAGCAGCTGCCTGTCAAAGGAAGCCGCCATGGCGATCGCCTGCGGGAATACGGAAGCCAGTCCCGCACGAGCCACGCCGTGCAGCGCTTCGTTCCACCAGTTGTAGGCCGGTACACCCAGCCTCTCGATGGACGGGGAATCATTCAGCAGCTGCGAAGCCATTTCCTCTGTGGTCATCTGCTCCACCAGTGCGGCGGCGCATCTTTTTGCTTCGGAACGTGTCATACGTCATCCTCCTTTTACCCGGAGCCATTTTCTTTCAGAATATGCGCTCGTTTTGGTTCGTCACGGGTTTTTGTGGGATTAAAAGTTTCGCTCAAGCCTTTTTAAAGGCTTGCGGATTCCAAAGGCGGCGCCTTTGGTCGCCGACCGCAGTCGGCGAAATCTTGGGCATCACTAAAGCGCAGGAGGGGAGCCAAAACAGTCCGGTGGACTGTTTTGGCGTGGGGAACCCTCGCCGGGGGTTCCCCGGTGCGAAGCACGAATCCCACAATTTTCCGTGAAGAGCGCTTGTTTTTGTGGTCACAGCACACGGATCTGCGGCGGGACTTCCAGTGTCGTCTCGCCCTTTTCCATTTTGCACCGCAGCATCCCGTAGGGCGTGGGCACAGCGATCTGCGCACTGTCCAGTCCGTACAGGCTGGGGTTCAGGCGGATGGCTTTCCAGCCCGGCTCCACCATGGAAAGTCCCAGCAGTTTATGCGGCAGCTGATACGCCGGCGTGCCGCCCCATGCGTGGGAGTAGTCAAAGGTATACTCCGGCGTCGGCTTGAACCAACCCTCCTGCAAGCCCTTGCCGCAGGCTTTCACCATGGGCTTCCACCGACTCAAAAGCTGTATGCCGTACTTGGGGAACAGACCGACTTTGTATACCGCCTCCAGAGCAAAGTGCATAAAGTAGGGCTGCATATCGAGCAGCGTCTCGTCAAACAGCACCCGCTCCACCAGATCCCGAGCCTGCGCCTCGGCGCACACGCCGTACAGTGCGCACAGAATGTTGACGTGTTTGGAGAAAAAACGCCCGGGCACATTCTCCGGCGTCCATTGGTTCACCGGCGCCTCCCCGTCCAGACCATCGAAATACAGCCGCCTTTCGCTGTCGTACAGCTTTTCATTCATCGCCGCACCCAGCGCCTGCGCACGGTTGAGATAACGCTGTTCTTTTGCCGCATCGCCCATGATCTGCGAAAGCTTCGCCATGGTTTGCAGGGCGCCGAAGTAAAATGCGCACAGCAGACCTTGTCCCATGGAGCGGGGCGGATGATGCATATTCACCCCGTCCCGTACCATCCAGTCAAAGAACATATAGCTGGGCGGGTCGTTGACCAGCCCGCTCTCGTCCACATAGCCGTGCATACGCTCCATCAGAATGTCCAGCGCATCCCAAACCGCCTCGACCATGCCCTTGTCCGCCGTATACATATATGTATCGTACACCATCTGCACATAGATCATGCTGTAGGTGGTGTGGAACATGACCCCCTGTTTTTCCCGCAGGATATCCGCTGTGCGGGAAATGTCAAATTTCGCAAGATCCAAATCTCCGAAAGTCATGGCCGTCATCAGGGATTCGATATAGTAGTCCCCCGTACACGCCATCAGCTCCTGATGCATGGGACTGTCTAAATGCAGCGTCTGGCGGCAAATTTGCAGTGTGTGGCGGCAGACCTCGTACACCCGGTTCATTTCCCCGTCACTGCACACAAACGTGCCGCACTGCTCCACGGGATAGCATACAAACAGAATGGAAAAACGCAGGGTGAGCGGTTCTGTCCCGGTGTTCTGCGCTGTGATGTGCAGCTCTCCCACCGAGTGCATCCCGAAAGTGCAGTGCTCTCCCTGCCCGCACAGATGCAGCGTCTCTGCGCCGGATTTCTTGTCCGGACGTTCCATGCAGTCCATCCGCACGGTGCAGTCTCCCGTATAGTCCACGACAGGGTGTGCGGCGTAGATTTTATCAAACATGACCACGCCGGAGAGGGTTTCGCCGGGGCGAAGCGTCCATGTGCCGTTTTGAGTGGGCAAAACCTTCGTGTGGGACAGGGGGCGGATCGGTGCATCCTGTGCGTCCCAGATATCGGGCACCTGCACCGCCGGCTCCCAGTCGCATTCCTCCCGCCGCATATCCACGGTGAACGGATCGACATAGTGCCGGTGTTGTCTCGCCTGCCATGTGCCGTCGGTGCCGATGGACGCCTGTGTTCCGTCCGCAAAGAACACGGTACCCTCCAAAAGAAAGCCGCCGTGTCCACGGGAAATGTCCGTCAGTCGAACGGGCTGCTGCTGTACCAGTGCCGAAAACTCCAGCGCCGTACCGCCAAGCGGCACTTCGATCCGCTGCGCAAAATAGCGGCCGAAGGGACGATCTTCCATTTCAAAGTCGCCGCCAACTGCCGCAGGACCTGCGAGCAAAAGTTTCCCGTTCAGAAACAGCCGAAACCGCACATCGCCGCTGACACGAAACTGCCCACGCACGATGGGTTTGTCAAAGGAATATGTCCTGCGGAACTGCGCCATGCAGTACGGACGCTCCGTGTGTGAAAAAAGATTGTAGTTGGACACCTGCAAATGAGGGTCGGAAATCCAGATCCATTTGCCGTACATATGCATTCTCCTTGAAGATGGTTATAAAAAAATCTCGCTGCGTTGCAGCGAGATTTGGCAGGGGCACCAAGGATCGAACTCGGGACACTCGGTTTTGGAGACCGATGCTCTACCAGCTGAGCTATACCCCTATATGGTGGGCCATCAGGGACTCGAACCCCGGACCGACCGGTTATGAGCCGGTTGCTCTGACCAATTGAGCTAATGGCCCATTTTTAAAAAATGATGCTCAAAGCGGGTGCTTCGAGCATCATGGAGCTGCTAACCAGAGTTGAACTGGTGACCTCATCCTTACCAAGGATGCGCTCTACCTTCTGAGCTATAGCAGCAAATATGGCGACCCGGAACGGGCTCGAACCGTCGACCTCTAGCGTGACAGGCTAGCGTTCTAACCAGCTGAACTACCGGGCCAAAACGAACTGCCTCAATGAAGCTTGCTTATAATACCACATTTTTTTTGAAAAAGCAAGTCCTTTTTGAAACTTTTTTCAATTTTTTTCAAAAATGTATTGCTACCAATTCAAAAAACTGCTACAATAAAAGCAATCATTTTGTTGGATTTTGCAGAAACAGGTGGATAGAATGAAGAAGTTTGCAGCATGGATTTGCTCAGTGCTGATGATGGTTCTGATGACGGTTCCCGCTTTGGCCTGGGGTGACACGCAGACCCCCGCCTCCCCTGCCAACAACGGCGGTCTGACCATCTCCAGAGGCATGAGCGTCGGCATCCTTTTGGTGATCATTGCCTCGGCGATCATGATGGTCGTCTCTCTGGTCACGGTCATCATGACCTACAAGACCTACGCCCGAATGTCCGACGACAAAAAAGAGGCCCTCGAAGAAAAGGAGCGGGCAAAGAAAAGTGCCAAAAAGACCAGACATATCGTGGAAGAAGAGGAAGATGCGGAAGAGTCCGAGGATGCTTTTGAGCAAGAGTCCCAAGAGGCGGAAGCTGCCAAGGATTGACTTGCAGCCTACCCTTTCGATGCATTCCATACATTTTCTGTTTTAGATGTGGTGCAGTCCTCACGGGCTGCACCTTTTTGCGTCCAAGCCTCAGTCGAAATACCCCTTGTACACGATCTTCAAGTCGCTTTTCGGAAACAGGAATGCGTACAAATCTATAAAATAATCATCCGTCATGCTTGCGATATAATCCACCACCAACTGATTGGGTTCCGTAGCTTCATAGGGGATCTGCCGTTTGTAATGCGCCTGATTCACATAGTCGATATGGTGCGTAAAAATCGGCGAATCCTTTTTGCCCGATACAAGATCGGATAAAAGTTTTTCATACATTTGCTGCATCATCGGACGAACCATCGTGTCCATTTCGGCTTTGACAGTATCGTTTTTGTAAATCAGTACATAATTGTCTGCCTTTGCCTTTTTCAGCGCCTCAAAATGCACGGAATCCATTTTAACATATGGCTTTCCATAACTGTTTTCGACAATATTCACGATAAGATTATTGATGATTTCCGCATTATAGGTGCCGATGGCGCAATCCTCATATGCATCTGTTTTCAGCACATCGACCTTTTCCGCATCTTGCCGATCCTTGCCGAGGTAGGCAATGATATCGGATATGCGCATCACACAGCCCTCCAGTGTGGCGGGAACCAATTTGCGTACATTCCTTTTATCTATGCAGCACGACTCTATTTGACGGTCAAACGCTTCAAAGCTCTCAACCGGCAGCGGACGGTATTCCAAGAGTTCCATTTCACCGTCGTGCGCAGCAATGCCGTTTAATGTTTGCAGCGAAATGTTATAGGGGAATATTGTATCCAGCACCCTGACAGAGTGAATATTATGGCTAAAATGTCTGCCGGTGTGCGTGAATAAAAGTTCATCCAAAAATTCTTCGCCTGCGTGACCGAAGGGTGTGTGACCGATGTCGTGACCGAGTGCGATGGCTTCGATCAAATCCAGATTCAGCCCAAGTGCTTTGCCGATCGTGCGGGCAATGCGGGACACCAACTGGACGTGAAGTCCACGTCTTGTAATATCATCGTTTTTATAAAACGAAAAAACCTGTGTTTTGTCCGCATAGCGGTTGTAATACGGGCAGTGCATGATTTTGTCAATATCTCGGATAAAGGCTGTGCGGAGAATATTGGCTTTATCTCTGCTGTTGTCCCGCCGAATAACATTTTCTTCGGGAAAGGCCGTATGGAGCATCACATGGTTTTCTCTGTCGGTTTTGATTTTTTCGGACAGTTCATCCGACAATCGTTCATAATTCAACACAGTATCACCCCGTTTGATAGAGTATACCATAAATCATTTGTTTTCTCAACCGACAAGCGCCCGAAACAAAGCCGCTCTTCACGAAGAAATGTTGGACTTTTCACCTATCCCCACGAGTGACATAGAATCCAATGGCGACCTGCCCGATAACAGACAGTTAATGGATCAGCGCTTGAAAATCACCCAGCGCAGAAAATCGAAGAATGAATGTCTGATAAAAAGGCTTGAGCGAAACTTTTAATCCCACAAAAATCCGTGATGAACCTTTTTTCTGTTGTTCGGATCTCGCCGACTGCGGTCGGCGACCAAAGGCTTGAAAAATCATTAAAAAAGAGAGAAGTGTGACCTTCTCTCCGTATGGTTTATTGCCCGTATGCGGTTTTGATATCCTTGCGCACCTGCGTGAACACCGCTTCCAGATCGGTGAATTTCCGTTCGGGGCGGACGAAACGGGTCAGGGACACGGTGAGGGTTTCGCCGTACAGGTCGCCGGAAAAGTCTAAAATGTTCGTCTCGCTGATCACGGCGGTATCCGGGATGGTGGGGCGCACACCGATATTGGTGATGCCCCGGTACATTTTGCCGTCTACGCACACCTCCGACGCATACACGCCGAACTTCGGCACGACAAGCCCCCGGGGCAGTTTTTGGTTGATGGTGGGGAACCCCAGCTCCCGTCCTCGGGCATTGCCGTGCAGCACCGTCGCAGTGTAGGAAAATGCCCTGCCGAGCATGGCATTGGCATCGGCGATCTCCCCGCTCTCCACGGCACGGCGAATCCTCGTGGAGCTGATGGGCTTGCCCGCAAAGCGGACAGGCTCGCTGACGCAAACCCGAATGCCCCACGGTGCACACAGCGCTTGGAGCCGCTGCGCATCGCCGCTTCCGTTTTTGCCGAAGCGGTAATTATAGCCGCAGGACACGGCGCCGGCGTGCATTGCATCGCAGAGGATCTCCCGCACAAACTGCTCCGGTTCCATCTCATGAATCGCCGCAAAGGAAACCGTATGCATAGAAAAGCCCATCCGCCGCAGGAGGTCGTCCCTGTGCTGCGCAGTCAAAAGCAGCGGCGGCGTTTCTCCGCACAATACGGTTTGGGGATGGACATCGAACAACAGCACATACGGCAAAAGCCCGCCGTCCGCAGACGACAGGGCGTTTTGCAATACATTCCTGTGTCCCCGGTGCAGTCCGTCAAAACTGCCGAGGGCAACCGAAGTTCTGTGTTCCATTTACGATTTCTTTCTGTGCTCCTGCTTCAGACGCTGTTCCTTGGACAGCACCTTTTTGCGCAGGCGCAGGGACTTGGGTGTGATCTCCAACAGCTCATCGTCCTTGATGAACTCCATGCACTGCTCCAAGCTCAGCGTGGTCGGCGGCACAAGGCGCAAAGCATCGTCACTGCCGGCGGCACGGGTGTTGGTGAGCTGTTTCTTTTTGCAGATATTGCAGACGATATCCTCGTTCTTGGCGCACTCGCCGACGATCATCCCCTCGTACACCTCCAGACCGGGACCGATAAACAGACGACCTCTGTCCTGCGTGTTGAACAGACCATAGCCTGTGCTCACGCCCGTTTCGTGCACGACGATGGAGCCTCGCTCCCGGGTCACGATATCGCCCTTGTAGGGCTCATAGCCGGCAAACAGCTGATTCATGATGCCGTTGCCGTTGGTGTCGGTCATGAATTCGGAGCGGTAGCCGATGAGACCACGGGACGGGATGCGGAACTCCAGATGGGTGGCGCCGCCGTCTCGTGCGCCCATATTCTCCAGCTCGCCCTTGCGGGAACCGAGCTTTTCGATGACGGCGCCGACATACGCTTCGGGCACCTCCACAATGAGCAGCTCCATCGGCTCCTGCAGCTGTCCGTCGATCTCCTTGAAGATGACCTTCGGACGGGAGACCTGGAACTCGTAGCCCTGACGGCGCATGGTTTCAATCAAAATGGACAGATGCAGTTCGCCTCTGCCGGAGACCTTGAAGGTATCGGTGGATTCCGTCTCCTCCACACGCATACTGACGTTGGTCTCCACCTCCTTGAACAGGCGGTCACGGATATTGCGGGACGTGACAAACTTGCCCTCCCGACCGGCGAAGGGGCTGTCGTTGACGATGAAGTTCATGGAAATGGTGGGCTCGTCGATTTTGATAAACGGCAGTGGCTCGATCTTGTCGGGACTGCAGGCCGTCTCGCCGATGTTGATGTCCTCGATGCCGGACACGCAGACGATGTCGCCCAGCGCGGCGGAATCCACCTCCACACGGTGCAAGCCCTCAAACTGATACAGGCGGGAAACCTTGACGTTCTCCGTACTGCCGTCGGTGCGGCAAAGCACGATCGGATCGCCCCGACGTACACGGCCACGCTCGACACGACCGATACCGATGCGGCCGACGTAATCATCATACTCCAAGCTGGAGAAGCGAATCTGCAGCGGCGCATCCATTTCGCCCTCGGGCGGATTGATCTCACGCAGGATGGCGTCCAGAAGCGGACGCATATCGCCCTGCCGTACACTGTCGTCCTCGGAGGCGTAGCCGTCCTTGGCGGAGGCGTAGATGACGGGGAACTCCAGCTGATCCTCGTCGGCGCCCAGCTCAATGAACAGATCCAGCGTTTCATCCACCACCTGCGCCGGTCTTGCTCCGGGGCGGTCGATCTTGTTGATGACGACCAGCACGGTCTTTTTGAGATTCAGCGCCTTTTGCAGAACAAAACGGGTCTGGGGCATACAGCCCTCAAAGGCATCCACCAGCAGCAGAACGCCGTCCACCATCATCAAAATGCGCTCCACCTCGCCGCCGAAGTCGGCGTGACCGGGCGTATCGACAATATTGATTTTTGTGTCCTTGTAGTGCACCGCCGTGTTCTTGGACAGAATCGTGATGCCACGCTCCCGCTCCAAATCGTTGGAGTCCATCACTCGCTCCTGCACCTGCTCGTTGGCACGGAAAATGCCGCTCTGCTTGAGCATTTCGTCCACCAGCGTGGTCTTGCCGTGGTCAACGTGGGCGATGATGGCAATATTTCTTACATCGTTTCTTTGTGTCAAAAGGGATCACCTTTCATTCTCTTTCTATCTGCATATCCCGTACAGTATAAGGCAAAATTGCTAAATAGTCAAGGAGTTTCTTGTACAAAATTACAAGTTTATTCCACGCCCCGCAGTGCCGGTCCCCGGGTAAATGCCCCCGTCGGCGGCAGATTTTCCTCATATGCCCGCAGCACGGCGGCACAGGTTTCGGCGCTCTCCACGGTGAAATACAGCAGCCGGAAATCCACGCCCCGCAAAGCCTTGTCCGCCAGATACACGGGACGGTCGTTGAGAATTTCCGCACAGCCGCTTCGGCACTCGATGGGGAACGTCACGCCCTTGCGGTCGGTAAGGCTGCCTGTCTGCCGGCATTCGGCGCAGGCTCTGCCGTTTTTCTGCGGGCAATTTCGTGTCAGCATCAGCGGCAAGTGCCCGTAAGCAAACAGACCACGCCGCAGTTTGCCGCCCAGCTTTTCCGCTTCGGAAAGCGTCAGCTCCGCCGACAAAACCGCCTCCTGCACACCCATGGCTTCCAGCTGTATAAGGGCGGAGGTGTTGTAAATATTGCTGCCGAAAAAGGCGATGGGCGTCATGGAGCACGACTCGATCAGCGCAAGACCGTCCAAGGAGGCGAAGGACGCTTCTTGCACGCCCGCCGCCTTGCACTGCAAAAGCGTCTCTCGCACCTCGTCCTCCCTGCCGAACAGGGCACGGGGCAGTTCCGCCACGGCGTGATGCTTCGCAATCGTTTCGGCGCCGAGATACAGCGGCAGGAAAAGCTTGTCCGCCTGCAAATCTTTCGGAATCTGGGACGCATCCGCAAAGCGGACATACGTTTCTATTGGCGCAGACGTATGCGGCGGGATATCTTCCGCAACGTGATTATAGGTATGGCTGTCCGTTTTTCCGATTTGCGAGAGCAGGTCGTCCAGCACCTCTCGGCGCAGGGCGTTGAGGGACGATGCCGGCAAAAAAAGTCCGTCCTCAATTTGCGTTTCCACCCCATCGACATAGAACAGCGTACCGCCGCATTTTTGCAGCTGTTTCTCCGCCGAAGCGGCATCCAACGCTTTGTTTTTCGCCGCAGAGGGAACCTCGCCCTGTGCTTCGGCGGTGAAGTTTCCGCTGTGTGCCGTCAAAGTCACCGGCGTTTCGGCGGCACAGCGCAGGGAAAAGCGCACCGGGTACAAAGGCTTGTCCTCTCGGTACAGCGCTTGCAGTTTCGGCAGGACAGCGGACGCCGCCGTCACATCCTCCTTTTGCCGGGTGCCGAACATCGACACACCACGCTTGCCCGTATAGTACCCGTCCGTGAAGCCCGAGCGGGAAAAGACACTGCGCAGGGCGTCGAAGATCTCGTCCTCCCCTGCCCCGTCCAGCGCCTTTTTGCAGGCGGTCACCGCCGCCGCCACGTATTCGGGGCGCTTCATGCGTCCCTCGATTTTGAAGGAATCCATCCCCATGTCCCGAAGCGTCCGCAGGTGCGGCAGGAGGGAGTTGTCCTTTAAACTCAAATCATGCCCCGTACCGCCCGGTGCACGGAAAGCAAGGCGGCACGGCTGGGCGCACAGTCCCCGGTTGCCGCTTCTGCCGCCAAACACGGCGCTCATCAGGCACTGCCCCGACACGCTCATACACAGCGCACCGTGGACGAAGAGTTCGATCTCAAGGTCTGTCTTTTCCCGCAGTGCCAAAAGCTCCGCACGAGACAGTTCTCTCGGGGCAACCATGCGCACAAAGCCCAGTTCCCGCAGCTTCGCCGCACCTGCGGACGTCTGCACCGACATCTGGGTGGAGGCGTGCATGGGAATATCACAGCTTTCCCGCACCAGACGAACCACGCCCAAGTCCTGCAAAATCAGCGCATCCACGCCGATGCGGCTCGCATATTCCAGCATACGCCGCACGTCCTGCATCTCCCCGTCGGACGCCAAGGTATTGAGCGTCAGGTACAGCTTCGTCCCGTGTGTATGACAAAGCGACACCGCCTCATACAAGGCAGCGTCGTCAAAGTTCGCAGCGTTGCGCCGGGCATTGAGGGTCTGACCGCCGAGATAAACGGCGTCCGCACCACAGCGCACCGCCGCCGTCAGCGCCTCAAAGGAACCGGCAGGCGCAAGAATCTCCGGGGAACTCATTGTGCGCTCTTGGCCCGCAGGGCGGCAAGCTCCTTGCCCATGCGCTCCAGCTCACGCTTGGAGATTTCGGAATCGGTACGGGCACGGGCGGCATCCTCTAAATAATCCTGGATCTGGGAGCGCAGATTTTCCGAACTGGTCTCTGCCTTTTTGCACTCGTCCAGATAATCCAGTGCGCTCAGCACGGCGCACTGGGTGATGGACAGGCGGGGATTCGCCTCCAGCAGACCACGCATTTTCGCATCCAGCTCTGCGCCCAACTCCTGCATATACTGCGCATCGTCCTCCTCGGAGACCAGCGTATAGCCGGCGCCGCAGATATTGAGATTGACTTTTGTCTTTTCCATTTCGGACAACCTTTCTTCTCTTTAGTAGTATATCACTTTTCGTCTTGCGATAATCTTCTGCCCATCAGCACACCCATGACCGACGCCATCATCAGTCCTCTCGTCCAGCCGCTGGAATCGCCCAGACAGTGCAGTCCCTCGATGCTGGTGGTAAGCTGGGCATCCATGCGCACACGGTTGGAGTAGAACTTCAGCTCCGGGGAATACAACAGCGTTTCCGTGGAGGCGAAGCCCGGCACCACATGATCCACCGCCTGGATAAAGTTGATGATGTTCATCATGGCACGGTACGGCATGGCGGCGGTGATGTCGCCCGCCACGGCATCGGGCAGTGTGGGGCGCAGGTTCGACTGGTTCAACTCCTTCTGCCATGTGCGCTTGCCGTCCAGAATATCGCCATACCGCTGGACAAGAATGTGTCCGGCGCCGAGCATATTCGTCAGCTCTCCCACCTTCTGCGCATAGGCAATGGGCTGGTTAAAGGGCTGGTTAAAGTTGTGGGAGCAGAGGATGGACAGATTTGTGTTGCTGCTCTTGCGCTCCTTATAGGAGTGGCCGTTGACCACCGCCAAATCGTTGTCGTAGTTTTCCTGACTGACGAAGCCGCCGGGATTTTGACAGAAGGTGCGCACCTTGTTTTTGAAGGGTCTGGGGTAGCCGACCAGCTTGGATTCATAGAGAACCTCGTTGACCGTCTCCATCACTTCGTTGCGCACCTCCACACGCACGCCGATATCCACCGTGCCCGGCTGGTGGGCAATGCCGTTTTCCGCACAGATCTTTTCCAGCCAGTCCGCACCTCTGCGTCCCGTGGCCACAACGGTGGTGTCCGCTTCGACGTCGAGATCCGTTTTGCCGTCCGTCACATGGATGCCGCAGCAAACCCCGTCCCGCAGAAGCAGGTCGGTGCACTCGTAGCCGAACCACAGCTCTACGCCGTTTTTGAGCAGTTCCTGCTCGATGGCGTAGTAGATGTCCTGCGCCTTTTCCGTACCGAGGTGGCGAATCGGGCAGTCTACCAGCTTCAGACCCGCCTGAATGGCACGCTTGCGGATCTCCTTGACGGCTTCGTAGTTGCTCACGCCCTCCACATGGGTGTCTGCGCCGAATTCAAGATAGATCTTGTCGGTATAGTCGATGGTTTCCTGCACCAGATCCTCCCCCACCAGCGACGGCAGATCGCCGCCCACCTCGTACGACAGGGACAGCTTGCCGTCGGAGAAGGCACCGGCGCCCGAAAAGCCGGTGGTGATGTGGCAGTAGGGCTTGCAGTTCATGCAGTGTCCCGTCTGCGCCTTGGGGCAATGGCGCTTTTCCACCGCCTTGCCCTTTTCCACGATCACAATTTTCTTTTTACTGCCGCGGCGCAGCATTTCCAAAGCGGTAAAAATACCGGAAGGTCCTGCGCCGACGATCACAACATTTGTTTTCATCGCTTACTCACTTTCTTCTTCGGTTTCCGTTTTCTCAGCCGTTTCCGGCTCCACGATCTTCTCCTCTTCCTCGGACACCGGTGCTTTCTCCACCTTGTCCAAAAGGTCGCCGTGCATGGTCGGCTCCGCAATCTTGCGGATGGAATCGAACAGCATACCGCCGAATTCCCGTCCGGGTCTGGTGTGGAACATCTGATCCACGGTGAAGCGAACGTCGGACATGATGTTCTCCAAGCTCGGCTCCGTCCTGCTGGTCAGCTCCACCTTTTTGCCGGAGAATTTCAGCAGAAGGTGGCGGATGCACAGGCATTCCACGGGACGGATATACAGATGCAGTGTCTCTTCATCCTCCCAGTCGGCGGCGCCGTAGATGGTGTATCGGGTGCCTGCCAGCGTCACACGGGAGATGCGGTATTTGCCGTCCAGTCCCAGACGGATACAGCAGACCTCGTCCCCCTCCCGCCACTGGAACAGGGCGTAGTTTTCGTGGAAATCAAACTGGAATCTGTCCATATTGCCGGCACGGTCCTTGGTCATATAGACGGCCACCAGCGGCAGTACGGACGGCGGAAAGCCGATCAGGTTGGCGGCGATGGGTTTGGCGAAGCGGATGACCTTGTTATGGATCGTCTGCTCCAAAGGACTGCGCTGAATCTCCTGCGGCAAAACATCCAGCGGACGGTTCCCGAGGAAATCCGTCAGATCCTCCGCTTTTTCCGTGCCGTCAAAATTGCGGATGCGATCCGCCAAAGCATGGATGCCGTCGTACAGGGGATCGTTGCTGCCCGTGATGCCGGACAGGGCGATGACGCAAAGATCCATATCCTTGCGCATATAGGCGACCTGACCGTACACGCCCACACCCATATATTCAAACTCGTTAAACGTCCAGAAGCAGTAGCCGTACCCCGTGCGAGAGGATTCCCCCGTGGCGACCTGGGGTAAAGACGCCTTTTCCAGATACATTTTCGGCACGATCTGCTTGCCGCCGAACACGCCGCCCTGCTGGAGCATCAGCGCAAATTTGGCGAAGGACTCAGGCGTCAGGAACAGTCCCCATCCGCCGGATTCGGTGCCGTTTTCATCGGTCTCCCAGTAGGGTGTCTCAATGCCCAGCGGCTCCCAAAGGCGGGGCGTCAGATACTCGGAAACGGTCTGCCCCGTCAGACGGCGGATCATGGCACAGAGCATATAGATGTTTTCGTTGATGTAGCGGAACTCTTCACCGGGCTCTGCATACCATTTGCTCTCCGCATACTGCCGAATCCACTCGCCCTTGGTCTTGTCCGCAAAGTAGCTGGGCATCTTGCCGGAGGTCATGGTCAGCAGATGGCGCACACGGATTTTGCCGAACTTTTCGGCGTCCTTTTCGGGGACAAACTCCGGGAACACCTCCGCAATGGTGGTGTCCAGCGTGAGATAACCCTCTTCCACCGCTATGCCCACTGCACAGGAGGTCACGCTCTTGCTGATGGAATAGACGATGTGCGGGGTGTTGACGGAGAACGGGAAGCGGTGACACTCCGCCGCCACCTTGCCGCCGCGCATAATCATAATGGAATGGTAGTTGTAGTCGGCGTCCTCCAGAGATTCAATCAGCTCCCGAACGGCAGAGGACGGAACGCCCACTTCCTCCGGGCAGGCTGCACGGGGCAGCTTGACGGTATCATAAACGATCGCTTCACTACGGGTTAAGGCTGCTTCAGCCATGATGATGCCTCCTTATCTGTGCACGGGCGCAAAGCAGAAGCGATAGGAAAGTCCGTTTTCTGCATTGACCCGGTATTGTGCCAGTGTGTCCTGACCGCAGCTGGCCGTGCCTGTACCACGCATAAAGCCGTCGATATGCAGCACGGTGGTGTGCTCGTCATGCAGATCCTCACGGTGCTTGGCACCGCAAAGCAGTTTTTGGGTAAAGGGTCTTGCGGTAAAGCTGAACGCCTTGTCCAGTGCGGTGAAGCGCAGACCGTCTCCGCACTCGTCCGTCAGCTCCACAAAGCGTGTCTCGCCGTGGTGTCCGCTGTCCTGGGGCTTGATGTACGGCTCGTACAGATCCTCGACCTTGGCAGTGTAAACGCCCACGGGTGCCTGCGCTTTGAAGTCGCAGAGATTCTCCTTTTCCCCCCTGCCGTAGTAGCGCACACGGCGCATATTCTCCGGCAGCTCCAGCGTCAGACCGAAACGAATCAGGTCTTTGTTGATGTCCCTGTCCGCCACAGGCGTCAGCGTGGCCGCCACCTCCACGGTACCCTTGCCGCCGACGGTGTAGGCCAGGGTCAGGTCAAACAGCTTGATGCCGCCGCCCTCCACGGAGAACGTTGCCGTGACTTTGCCGTCCTCGGTGTAGGAGAAGCCTGTCAAGGGATATTGCAGGCGGTGCAGGCGGTTGTAGCGCCAGAAGCCTCTCTTGTGCGCATCGTTGTCGAGGAGCGCTCTGTACATATTCGGGAACAGACCGTGCTTGTTGTCCACGGGATCGTCGTTGAAATACTGCTTGCCGCCGACGGTGTAGGCACGCAGTGCGCCGCAGGACTTGCAGAACACCGCTTCGCCGCCGTCGAAGTGCGCTGTGACGGTTTCGCCGTCGTCCGTCATCGTAACGGTACCCGCATCGGGTGCGACGGCGGGCATTGCCTCGCACAGCGCAATCTGTTCCACGGCAACAACATGGTCGCCGTCGGTATAGGTGAAGTT
>JAQXLO010000141.1 GCA_029012165.1 Oscillospiraceae bacterium
ATCCCGACAGTTCCAAAGCCGTTCTCGGCATAGCAGTCGAAGCATTTTTCCATAATCTCAATTTGCTTTGATCTGTGGGCTTTTTCATTTACAGTGCGCATATATTCCTCCTCCCAGCTCATTCAATAACTGAACGACCAATTATATTATAGCGCTGTGTCTTTACATTGTCAACCGGAAAAATTATTGTGGGATTTGTGTTTCGCACCAGATTGTTTTGGCTCCCCTCCTGCGCTTTTGGTGTTGTTAAGGCAATACCGCACGATCGGGACGTGCCCTTCCTCGGGGGAAGGTGGGCAAATGAGGAATTAGGAATTGTGCAAAATATTGCACGGTGTCAAAAAACGTTAGCCGGCTAACGATTATTGTCCGAACGCAAAAACCCTCCCTGCGAGGTGTCCGCCTCGTCGGGAGGGTTTCTTCGCTCGATTTTGCTGTCTGGTTGCGGCGGTGTTTGGAACCCCTCGGTCTGCTGCGCAGACAGCTCCCCTCGCAGGGTGCCTACGATTACTCGTCAAACAGGCTCTCTTGCAGGGAAAACAGCTCTCGGCGCAGCCGCTCGGTCTCCTCGGGCAGAAGAACCCAGCGTCCGTCTGAAAAGCCGACAATCTCCCCCTCCTTCGCTTCAGGCGGCAAAACACTGCGAAGCACGGTGCGTGTTTCCTGCGTATCGGAAAGCAGCACGGCAAGGTGCTCCTCAAATCTGTCTATACTCCACTTATTCATATTCCGGCTCCCATCGCAGGCGCTGCCCATCCGAGGTGAAACGGATGCTGCCCATCTCGTCGGTGCGCAGAATCTGTATGCCCAATTTTTCCGCCTTGTCCAGCGTTTCCCGGTGCGGATGTCCGTAGTCGTTGTCTACACCGCAGGAAATGATTCCGTAGGTCGGCTCCACCGCTTGCAGAAATTTTTTGGACGAGGAGGAGGTACTGCCGTGGTGCCCGAGCTTGAGCACGTCCGCTTCCAGATAGTCGGCATATTCCCCGTTCAGGATCTCCTTCTCCTCCGCAGTCTCCGCATCCCCGGTGAACAGGAACGACGTCTCGCCCCAATCCAGCCGCAGAATCACCGACATATTGTTGATGTTCTCCGCCTGACTGACGGGACCGAGCACCGTAAACTCCGCCTGTCCCATGGAAAAGGTCATGCCCGGCTTTGCGGCGATCACCTTGGCTCCGCTCTGCTGCACGGCGGTGAGAAAGTTTTGGTAGGATGAATTGGAGGGGGTGTTGCTCTCGGACAGTCTCGGCATCAATATACTGCGCACGGGCAGCGCCTGCAGCACATCGTCCATGCTGCCGATGTGGTCAGAATGGGGGTGGGTTGCCACCGCATAGTCCAGCGCTGTCACCCCATACTCTTCCAGATAGGCAAGCAGGTTTTTCTTCTGCGTGTTGTCGCCGGCGTCGATGAGCATATTTTCCTGCGGCGTTTGCACAAGGATGCTATCCCCCTGTCCCACGTCGATAAAGTGTACCGTCAGATTATTCTGCGATGGTTCCGTCTGCGTCTCGGTCAGCCCCGCCGTGCCGTACAGCACATCCCAAGTGGGCAAAGACCCATCCTGCATTTCGGAAACAGAGATCACTGCCGCCGCAATCACCACGAGGGCGATGATCAAAACCGTGCACCATTTTTTCTTGTTCGCCATAAAGCGCCTCCGTCCTGCTTCTGCGTTTTCGGAATCAGACCGGTTCCTCGTCCGTGTCAAAGGGCGGCTCGTCCGCAACCTCGTCCTCGTCCGTCTCTGCGCTCTGCGGCGCCGTATCGGAGGACAAAGCACACATTTCCATCCACTGCTGCTTGTTGATCAGCACCTTGCGGGGTTTGCTGCCCTCAAAGGGACCGACGATCTTACGCTCCTCCAGCTCGTCGATCAGCCTTGCCGCACGGGCATAGCCGAGGCTGAGCTTGCGCTGCAGCAGGGTGGTGGACGCCATCTGCGCCTCCACCACGATCTCAATGGCCTTTTGCAGTTTTTCGTCCACAGGTGCAGCTCCGCCGTCCTCAGACTCGGCAGGCAGGTCGCCGCCCTTCTTTCGGGAGACGGACTGGCGCTCGATCTCGTCCATGATCTCCTCGCTGTAGTCGGACTGCTCCTGAGACTTGATGAAATCGACCACCTGTTCCACTTCACTGTCGGAGACGAAACAGCCCTGCACACGCAGAGGCTTCGACATCCCCACGGGATTGAACAGCATATCGCCGTAGCCCAAAAGCTTTTCGGCGCCCGCCATGTCGATGATGGTGCGGGAGTCGATCTGGGAGGACACGGACAGGGCGATCCGGCTGGGAATGTTGGCCTTGATCAGACCTGTGATCACATCCACGGAGGGGCGCTGGGTCGCAATGACCAGATGCATACCCGCCGCTCTCGCCATCTGTGCCAAGCGGCAGATGGCATCCTCCACCTCGCTTTGGGCGACCATCATCAAATCGGACAGCTCGTCGATGAAAATCACGATGCGGTTCATGCGCTCCACCTCGGGGAAGCGATCCGCCAGCTTATTGTAGCCCGTGATGTCACGGACGTTTTTGTCGGAAAACTTTTTGTACCGATCCAGCATCTCCGTCACCGCCCAGTTCAGTGCGCCGGACGCCTTGCGGGGGTCGGACACCACAGGCACCAGCAG
>JAQXLO010000142.1 GCA_029012165.1 Oscillospiraceae bacterium
TTCTTTTCATACGGCAGGACACCCTGATCCTCTCGCTCGCCGATCGTCGCCAGAGAGCGGGAATGGGCTACACGAGTCGTCAACCGAAGAATAACGGGCGTGTCAAAACGCTCGGAGAGCGCATACGCCTTTTTGGTGAAGGCCAAACACTCCTCCGAATCGGAGGGCTCAAGCATCATCGTTTTGGAAGCCATGGCATAGTGACGGGAATCCTGCTCGTTCTGGGAGGAATGCATCCCGGGGTCGTCGGCGACCACGATCACCATACCGGCATTGACGCCCGTATAAGATGCTGTGAACAGCGGATCGGCCGCAACGTTCAGACCCACATGCTTCATGCCGCAGAAGCTTCTGGCCCCGGCGATTGCGGCGCCGCAGGCAGTCTCCATGGCAACCTTTTCATTCGGCGCCCACTCGCTGTAGATCTCTTCATATGTAGCAGCAAACTCCGTAACCTCTGTACTGGGGGTACCCGGATAACTGGACGCTACACGGCAGCCGCCCTCGTACAAGCCACGGGCGACGGCTTCATTGCCTAACAATAATTTTCTCAATGTCAACACCTCATTATGTTTTCATTGGGTCTATTATCGCACAATTATTCTTTTTCTACAATAGCTTTATAGAAAAATTCTTGCGTTGTTTCATCTTTTTTCGACTTAAAGAGCGCAGAACCGATGAAACAAAGGGCAATGGAGAGTACCATGGCAATGCAGGCAAACAGCGGACCCTGCTTGGAGAGGTAGACCACACGCTCTGCTTCTACGCCGCAAAGGGTCAGAATTTTGCTGACCGCAGGGATCAGCGCTGTCAGGAAGCCGGCCATGACGCCGCACCATGCGCCGCCCTTGGTCAACTTTTTGTAGTACAGCGCCAGCACATAGGGTGCCAGGAAGGAGCCGGAAATGATGCCCCAAGAATAGCTCATCATGTCGAGGATGGGCGTTTTGGTGTTGGCGACCACATAGGACATGATGATGAACAGTACGCAGAGAACCTTGGTAAGGTTACGCACTTTTTTGTCCTCCATGGGACGGATGGAGCGGATGAAATCCATAGAAAGCGTGGAGCTTGCCGTCAGCGTGATGGAACAAAGCGTCGAAACAGACGCCGCAATCAACAGCATCAGCACAATGCCCAGCAGTACGGTGGGCAGATGGCTGTCCTTGAGCATATTGGGAACGATGTAGTCCTGTGCAGGTGTGCCGAAGGAGTTGATCTCGTCCATGGTGTAGAACCGATGGCAAAGAGAACCGATAAAGTAGCCGCCGCCGGCAACCAAAACCGCAAACACGGTGGAGATCAGAATACCACGCTTCGCCTGCTTGTCATCCTTGATGCCGAAATATTTCTGCACCATCTGCGGCAGACCCCATGTGCCGAACGAAGTCATCAGCACCGTGGCCATCAAGCCGACCCACTGGGATGCGCCGAGTTTCGGCAAACCTTCTGCCGTCTTTGCGTATTCCACAACACCGGCCAGACCGCCGACCTTTTCGCAGCGAACAACAAAGATAATCAAAAGCGTGACACCGAACATCATGATGATACCCTGCACGAAGTCGGCCCTTGCCTGTGCGAGGTAGCCGCCGAGGACCAGAAGCAGTGCCGCAAGCACGGCAATAATAATCATGCAGATGGTATCGTCAACGCCGAGAAGCACTTCCGCCACAGAGGCAAGTCCCTTGTAGACGGATGCGGAATACGGTACCATAAAGATGAAAATGACGATACAGGTAAACAGTTTTAATGCTTTACTGCCATAGCGCATTTCAAAATACTGCGGCATGGTTTTCAGTTTCAGCCGTGCGGAGACATCTCTTGTGCGGCGTGCAAGAACCTTCCACGCCAAATATGAACCGAACACTGCGTTGCCGAGACCTGCAAGCACGCCCCAAAGACCGTAGCTCAGACCGGTGCCGCCTGCATAACCGACAAACATGACCGCCGAAAAATACGCCGTGCCGTAGGAAAGCGCCGACAACCATGCGCCCGCCTGTCGTCCGCCCACGGTGAAGTCGGCGATGCTCTTGGATTTGCGGCCCGTCCAGATTCCGACGCCGATAATCAACAGAAGGTACACACCGAGGGTTGCCCAAATACCGATTTGCTGTGTTGACATTTTTCTCTCTCCTTTACCGCTTTAAAGCTTTTACTTGTTAAAGTAATTCTATTCTACACGATATATAGTTCCTTGTCAATCTTTTTTCATAAACAATCGCAATATTTTGCGCTATACGGCAAAAAAACGACGCCCCTCCAGCAGAGACGTCGTTTTTTCAGCATATGTTGTTTTTATTCGGCGGCAAGCTTTTTCAGACGCTTCATCACGTTGTTTTCTCCACGTCCGAAATAGTCGTGCAAAAGTTTATATTCCGCAAACAGTTTGTCATAGACTGCACTGTTTTCAGGGTTGGGATAGTACACGGTGTCCTTGACCTTGCCCATGGTTTCCGCCGCCTGATAGACGTCGTCGTAGCCGCCGTTCTCCGCCCCTGCCGCAACAGCGCCGAAAATTGCAGAACCCAAAGCGCCGCCCTGCGCACTGCCAGCGATCTTGATGGGCATCTTGATAACATCGGCATAGATCTGCATCGTCATCGGATCCTTTTGCGAAATGCCGCCTGCGGCATAGAAGGTGTCCACGGGAACACCCTGATCCCGGAAGGTTTCGATAATCATACGGGTGCCGTATGCCGTCGCTTCGATGAGCGCACGGTAAATATCCTCCGCCTTGGTTTGGAGCGTCATGCCGAGAATCATACCCGTCAGCTCCGTATCCACCAGCACGGAACGGTTGCCGTTCCACCAATCGAGAGCAACCAGACCCGACTCGCCGGGCTTTTTGCTCTCGCACTTTTTGCGCAGGAGCTTGTGAATATTGATTCCCTGCGCTTTCGCCTCGTCATAGTAGCTTGCGGGCAGGCAGTTGTCAATAAACCACTGGAAATGGTCGCCCACGCAGCCTTGTCCTGCTTCATAACCGAAGAATCCGGGCATAATGCCGTCCTCGACAACGCCGCAAATACCCTTGACCTGCACTTCTTTTTTGCCCAGCATCATGTGGCAGGTGGAGGTGCCCATGATGGCAAGCATCTCCCCTTCCCGGTGAATACCCACAGCGGGAACAAAAATGTGTGCGTCGATCACGCCCACAGCTACGGATGTGCCGGCTTTCAGACCTGTCAGTGCTGCGCCGGCTGCGTTGATCTCGCCTGCCTTGGCGCCCAGAGGGAGAATATCCCGGCTGAACTTTTCGTCGATCACATTTTCCAGTCTGGGATCAAGCGCTTTAAAGTATTCCTTGGACGGAAATCCCGTCTTTTTGTTCCACATCGCCTTGTACCCGGCACAGCAGGCGTTCCGGGTCTCCTTGCCCGTCATCTGCCAGATGATCCAGTCTGCCGCCTCGATGAAGCGATCCGCTTTATTGTAGATTTCCGGCGCTTCACGCAAGACCTGCCACACCTTCGGGATCGCCCACTCGGAGGAGATCTTGCCGCCGTAATTCTGCAGCCACGGTTCGTTGCGTGCCACGGCAACTTCATTCATCTTGTCCGCCAGATCCTGCGCAGCATGGTGTTTCCAAAGCTTTACATAGGCATGGGGTTCGTCTTTGTATTCTTCCAAAAAGCAAAGCGGTGTGCCGTCCGCAAGTACGGGAAGGACGGTGCAGGCCGTAAAGTCCACACCTACGCCAATCACATCCTCAGCCGATACGCCGGCTTGTTCCATGACCTGCGGGATGGTGATCTTCACCACGTCCAGATAGTCCTGCGGGTGCTGCAATGCCCAATCGGCTTTCAGCTTTTTACCGCAGGGGATCGCCGTGTCCATTACGGCATGGGGATAGTCATACACAGCGGACGCCAGTTCCTCGCCCGTCTGCACATTTACAAGCAGCGCTCTGCCGGAAAGCGTGCCGAAATCCAGACCGATCGAATATTTTGCCACAAGAATTCCTCCTTAAAGAATTAAAGATGCAAGGATCTCGGAGTAGATTTTGACCGGATCCTTGAGATAGTTGTCCTTCATGCGGGTGGCCTGTGCCATATCCGCCGCATAAACCGTCAGGCGCATCAATGCGTCGTTCGGTGCGCCGACACAGATGACCACGTTAAATCCACTGCCATTGGGCACGATCTGTACGTCGTTTTCCTTGGCGTTTTTTTGCCGGGAGATGGCCGCAAGTCCTGCCGAGAGCGCCTTTTCCCGAACGGATTTCGGCACCAGCGGCGACAGTTCCCACGCCACATTTTGACCGGACTGCGTCAAAACCAGCCGTTCCTCGCCCTCGTCTGTATATTCCGCAGAAATATTGCCCATGCGAATCAGCTCGGAGATCGCTTCGCTGACGTCAAAATAGTTGGCGAACCCGTGTTCCTGAAACACCGTCCGCAAAGTTTCGCCGGAGATGGGGTCCAGCTTGGTGAGCATATAGCAGATCAGTGCACGGATCTCTGTGGTGTTGACCAGCCCGCCGAACTCCACGCCGGAACGGAATGCATCGTATTCTTCCAAAATTATTGCTCCTTATCCTGTTGTTTCCAAGGCTTGCCGAATCTGCCGCGATGGAGCATTTCATCCGTCACAAAGCTTTCGCCGCTGAATCGACTGCCCCAAAGATTTGCCCATCCCTCACAGTATAGCGCATAGTAGGAAATATCCTTTTCCTTGCGGTAGCGGCACAGCGGCGGGAAATTGCACCAAATCACAGAGGGCAATGCAATCACAAAGGGCCAAATCGGTCCGAGGACGATGGACTGAATGGTGTGTCCGTACTCATGGATGCGGGTATCATGGAGCCATTCCCCAGTACGATCGGCGTTGACAAAAATGAAAATGCCGAGAGACACACCGCCGAAGGGTTTGTCCGTCTGCACATAGGTGACGAAAGCATTGTGAAAGCGGTCGTGCCTGCACGTTTTGCGCATCACCAAAAAGGCGATCAAGCCGACAAGGTTTTGGGGCAGACCCCATGTAAACTGCAAAAGATAGAACAGAAACTTCTTCATGATCCCTCTCCTCATTTATGGTACTTGCCGCCGTGACTGATTTGAAACGCACGGTACAGCTGCTCCAAAAGCATCACCCTTGCCAGCTGATGCGGAAAAGTCATGGGTGACATGGACAAGCGCATATGCGATTGACGCTTTATGCTGTCCGACAGTCCAAAGGAGCTGCCGATAATAAATACGGCACATCCGGTGCCCGACACCGCCGTTTTTTCAAGTTCCGCACTGAACTGTTCAGAGGAAAGCATCTTTCCCTCGATACACAGGGAAAAGACCTTTGCCGACGGCGGAATCTGCTTGAGGATTTCATCCGCTTCCCTTTGCAGTGCATCTTCGATCTGCGACGCAGAAGGATTGTCCGGCAAGCGGTACGGTGTCAGCTCTACGATCTGCAAGCGGCAGAAGGATTGCAGGCGCTTCTGATACTCGCCGCAGGCCTGCCGCAGATACTCCTCCTTCAGTTTGCCCAAAACGATCAGGCGAACCGTCATCATAAAATCATCATCTCCGCATTCGAGCCTGCAACGGACAGCAGATAGTCACTGCCCTGCCGTGCGCCGCTCAGGGTCATCTCCGAAAAAGTGGTCTGATACGCCAGCGCAGGCATATTATTGTCCCGGCTCAGGTGCGCAAGGCAGAATCGTGTCGTGCCGCTTTCCAAAAGCCGCACCGCTGTTTCTGCACATACATCGTTGGATAAATGTCCGAGATCAGAGAGAATGCGCCGCTTGATGGCGTAGGGATAGGGACCGTTTTGAAGCATCCCAATGTCATGATTCGATTCCAACAGCACAAGATCGCTGCCCGATATCGCATTTAGTATTTCCTCTGTAATGATTCCTGTGTCGGTTGCAACGGAAATCTTTCTGCCGTCCGCCGTCTGTACACTGTAGCCGAAAGGTTCCCTGGCATCGTGGGAAATGGAAAACGGGCGGACATACATCCCGCCGACCTCCATGCCGTCCTTGCCGATGGGGGAAACGGAAAACTTTCCGTTGAGCACATTGGCATCCTCCAAGGCAGACAAGGTACCGTGCGAAGCGTAAACCGGTATATTTTCTTTGGAAGCAAATACACGCAGACCGCTGACGTGGTCTGTGTGCTCGTGGGTGACGAAGATCGCCGCAATGGAGGAAAGCGGCACTCCGATCGACTCCAGTCCCTCCCGAACCTTTTTGGCGCTCACGCCGCAGTCAATCAAAATGCCGCCCTGCGCTGTGCCGATATATGTACAATTTCCTCGGCTTGAGGAGTACAAAGAACAAAACCTTGCCATGAAAGAACCTCACTGTTGAATTGCGAAGGGGCTGTTGCATTTCGATGAAAACAGCGTCTTTATCGAAATGCGACAACCCCCAACTGTCAGGAAGCGTGCGATACGGCATCCGGGTCGGTCACACGAACACGCCGGATATCCGCACCGACATTGCGCAGTTTCTGCACAACATCTTCATATCCGCGGTCGATGTAGATCACATTTTCGATCTCTGTCGTTCCGCTGGCCGCCAAGCCGGCAATAATCATTGCGGCGCCGGCACGAAGATCGTCCGCCTTCACAGGTGCGCCCTTGAGATGCTCCACGCCCTCGATCACAGCGATCTTGCCGTCCACCTTGATAGATGCACCCATACGAACCAGCTGCTCCACATAGCGGAAACGGCTGTCCCAAATGCCTTCGTTGATAATGCTCGTCCCCTCCGCAATGGACAGCAAAACCGCCATCTGCGGCTGCATATCCGTTGGGAATCCGGGATGGGGCATTGTTTTGATGTTGCAGCGGGTCGGTCTGCGGTCGGACTTGATGAGAATGCTCTCGTCGAACTCCTCGACCTCAATGCCGCATTCGATCAATTTAGCCGTGATGGACTCCATATGCTTCGGAATGACGTTGTTGATCAGTACATCGCCGCCTGCCGCCGCAACCGCCACCATGTAGGTACCGGCCTCGATCTGGTCGGGGATGATGGAATAGGTGCAT
>JAQXLO010000143.1 GCA_029012165.1 Oscillospiraceae bacterium
GAGGCCACCCAAACCAGGCCGGGGCACTGTTTGGGCGTGGCCACCCCTCGCCGGGGTTTCCCCAATGCGAAGCACAAATCCCACAATTTTCCGTGAAAAGCGTTAAAAAACTACAGGGACTGCGAACGCTCTTTCAACTGCGGCAGTCCCTGCACGGTTTCAGGCTTTATGCTGTTCTTTGGTGGATTGGTCGAGGGTGATCAAGCCGGCCTGCATACTCTTTAGAATCGTGATATCTTGGTTGGACAGCATCCCGTCCTCGAACAGGTCTGCCGCAAACGCTGCGGCATCGTCCATGGTGTACTCCACGATTTGGGCGTTCATATTTTTTGCCGCCACAATATCCTGGTTGCTGACCATGCCGTCACCGTCCAGATCACCGAAGAGGATGACGGTGTATTCCGCCGCCGTCTCCCCGGAGGTATCGTCCACCAGCCGCACCTTAGCGCCTGTGCCCACATAGCCCATATTGGAATCCAGCTCCAAATGACCGCTGCCGGTCACGCCCAGATAGTCGTTCAGAAGCTCCGTCTGCGTGATCGAAAGCTTTAACCCGTAGATAAAACGCCTGTCCGCATCCACCACCGTCGTTGCCCCCTCGGGAACGACCAGCTCCGGTGCGGTCTGCGGCTGCTGCACGGTTACAACGCCGTTTCGGGTGGAGAATGCAACACTGTTGAGATCCGTATCAAAGGTGGAACCCGTGTCATACGTCACGCTGACCGTTGTGTTGCCCGGTGCCGCCGTTTCCGAAACGAGGAATTGCAGGGTCACGAAAGTGCCGTTTTGCGTGTAATTCTCCCGGGAAAGGCTGTCCTCCCAGATCACCGTGTAGGGGTTTGTCTGTACCTGCCCGCTCATGAGCACCGTGCCGCCGGGGAACAGCGTGCCGTCCGTCACCGACTGCAAGGTCAGCACATCGGCGTCATAGGCGATGCGGATGCGCAGGGCAATGATGCCGGAATTGTTGGCAATGCTTACGGGCACCTGCACCGTCTCCCCGGGCTTTGCCGTGCCATCGCCGACGAGGAAGGTCGGTTCTTCCGTTGCCATGACCTGCAAGGGAATGAGTACAAGGAAAAGAAAAACCAAACAAACGCAAATCGTTTTTTTCACAGTAAGCCCTCCTTTTTCAACAAGTTTATTATAAAGTATTCAAAACGGAAATGCAAGTCCTTTATCACCATGTTCCTGTTTTCGGGCACGAAGGGGGTGCTTTGGATGATCATGTCAGTCAACAAAAGAACCCCCGACCGAAATCGGAGGTTCTGTGTTTTTGGGGATAAGGCTTGTCCTTACGCCTTGCTGCTTTCTGCCACAGCAACGGCGCAGGCGACGGTAGCACCGACCATGGGATTGTTGCCCATGCCGATCAGACCCATCATCTCGACGTGTGCCGGGACGGAGGAGGAGCCGGCGAACTGTGCATCGCCGTGCATACGACCCATGGAGTCGGTCAGACCGTAGGAAGCGGGACCTGCCGCCACGTTATCGGGGTGCAGGGTGCGGCCTGTGCCGCCGCCGGAGGCGACGGAGAAATACTTCACGCCGTTTTCCATTGCCCACTTCTTGTAGGTGCCGGCAACGAGGTGCTGGAAGCGGGTGGGGTTGGTGGAGTTGCCGGTGATGGAGACATCCACGCCCTCATGCTTCATGATCGCAACGCCTTCCAGAACGTCATTGGCGCCGAAGCAGCGAACCTTGGCACGCTCACCGTCGGAGTAGGGGGTAGTCTCGACGATCTTCAGCTCGCCCGTGTGGAAGTCGTAGTCGGTCTTGACATAGGTGAAGCCGTTGATGCGGGAAATGATCATGGCGGCGTCCTTGCCCAGACCGTTCAGGATGACACGCAGGGGCTCTTTGCGCACCTTGTTGGCGGTTCTGGCGATACCGATGGCGCCCTCAGCGGCGGCAAAGGATTCGTGACCGGCAAGGAATGCGAAGCACTTGGTCTCCTCTTTGAGAAGCATTGCGCCCAGGTTGCCGTGACCGAGACCGACGTTTCTCTGCTCAGCGACGGAGCCGGGGATGCAGAACGCCTGCAAGCCGATGCCGATGGCGGCGGATGCGTCGGAAGCGTCCTGGATGCCTTGGCTCAGGGCGACCGCAACGCCGAGGGTGTATGCCCAAACTGCGTTTTCAAAGGCGATGGGCTGCACGCCCTTGACGATGGATTCCACATCGATCCCCTTGGCGAGGCACATCTCACGGGCGGCCTCCAGGCTTTCGATGCCGTATTTTGCAAGACAAGCGTTGATCTTGTCCATTCTTCTTTCTTTACCTTCAAAAGTAATTGCCATTGTGAACTCCTCCTTTTCCGATTAGTCTTCTCTGGGGTCAATATACTTGACTGCGTCTGCGAAGCGACCGTAGGAACCCTTGTTCTTTTCGTAGGCTTCGTTGGGGGTGACGCCGTGGCGGATGTCCTCGAGCATCTTGCCGAGCTTGACGAATTCATAGCCGATGACCTGATCGTCCTTGTCGAGCGCCATGCGTGTCACATAGCCCTCTGCCATCTCCATGTAACGAACGCCGGCCTTCTTGGTGCTGAACATGGTGCCGACCTGGGAGCGCAGACCCTTGCCCAGATCCTCCAGAGCGGCACCGACGACGAGACCGTCCTCGGAGAAAGCGGACTGGGTACGACCGTAAACGAGCTGCAGGAAGATTTCACGCATGGCGACGTTGATGGCGTCGCAGACGAGGTCGGTATTCAGGCACTCGAGCAGTGTCTTGCCGGGGAGGATTTCCGCAGCCATGGCGGCGGAGTGGGTCATGCCGGAGCAGCCGAGGGTTTCGACAAGGGCTTCTTCTACAATGCCGTTCTTAATGTTGAGGGTCAGCTTGCAGGCGCCCTGCTGGGGAGCACACCAGCCCACACCGTGAGAGAAGCCGGAAATGTCCTTGATTTCATAGGGTTTAACCCATTTGCCCTCTTCGGGAATGGGAGCGGGACCGTGGTGCGGACCCTTGGCAACAACGCACATTTTTTCCACTTCGTGGGAGTAATTCATAGGGG
>JAQXLO010000144.1 GCA_029012165.1 Oscillospiraceae bacterium
AATTTCAGCAGTTGGACGGTTGTAACCAAGAGCACGTTCTTTAAGGACGGACAGGAAACACGCACCTGTGCGGACTGCGGACGCACCGAGTACCGTTTGGTGTACAGCACCCTGCACCGCACCTTCTGCTGGCTTGAGGGCTTCGGGATCTTCCTTGTAGCGGTGGTGATATCCCCGTTCTTCTGGGTCATCAAAATGTCCAGCCCCGCCCTGTATCAACAGCTCCTCCACGCCCTCACGGGTAAATAAACCGAAATAGCACAAAGCCTGCCGAATCCTTCTGCGGACTCGGCAGGCTTTTTGTACGGAAATCGGCAAAAATGCGAAAAAATATGCCGTTTGCCTATTGCATTTTTCTTTGTCAAGTGATATAATATCAAAGCCTAAAACACACGGACAGGCGTTCTGCGTGCCGGTGGCGGCTGCTCAAAAGGCTCCGCTGTGCGCCTAAATAGTCTGTCCGGAGGTCAAACTAAGGAGGAAAAAAACTATGTCAGTCGTATCCATGAAACAACTGCTCGAAGCAGGCGTCCATTTCGGACATCAGACCAGAAGATGGAACCCCAAGATGGCTCCCTACATCTTCACCGAGCGCAACGGCATCTACATCATCGACCTGCAAAAGACCGTCAAAAAGCTGGAAGAGGCGTATATGTTCATCCGTGACATCGCCGCCAACGGCGACGAGATCCTTTTCGTCGGCACCAAGAAGCAGGCGCAGGATTCCGTCCGTGAAGAGGCACAGCGCTGCGGTATGCCCTTTGTCAACGCACGTTGGCTGGGCGGTATGCTGACCAACTTCAACACCATCCAGAAGCGCATCAAGAGACTCGCACAGCTCAAGAAGATGGAAGAGGACGGCACCTTTGATATGCTTCCCAAGAAGGAAGTCATCAAGCTTAAGCTGGAAATCGAAAAGCTCGAAAAATTCATGGGCGGCATCACCGGAATGAAGAAGCAGCCTGCGGCGATGTTCATCGTCGATCCCCGCAAGGAGCGCATCGCTGTCGCCGAAGCCAAGAAGCTCGGCATTCCGATCGTCGCTATCGTTGATACAAACTGTGACCCCGATGAGATCGACTACGTCATCCCCGGCAACGACGACGCCATCCGTGCCGTCAAGCTGATCGCCGGCGCCATGGCAGACGCCATCCTTGAGGGCAAGCAGGGTGAGCAGCTTGCAGATGCTCCCGCAGCGGAAGCAGCAGCTGAATAATTCCCCTTTTACAGAAATTTGAATTGGAGGAAACACAAATGGCAATTACTGCAAAAGACGTCCAGGCGCTGCGTGAAAAGACCGGCGTCGGTATGATGGACTGCAAAAAGGCTCTCACCGAAGCAGAGGGCAATATTGATAAGGCAGTGGAAATTCTCCGTGAAAAGGGTCTTGCCTCCGCAGCCAAGAAGGCAAGCCGTGCAGCGGCAGAGGGCACCGTTGCGGCGTACAGCACCGCAGATGCCTCCGCTCTGGTGGAGATCAACTGCGAGACCGACTTTGTCGGCAAGAACCCCGAGTTTGTTGCTCTTGCCAACCAGATTGCCAAGACGGCTGCCACCGTCAAGCCTGCCGATTTGGATGCTCTCAATGCGGCAACCATCGCAGACGGCAGCATGAGCGTTGCCGATTCCGTACAGGAGCTGTTCCTGAAGATCCGTGAAAACATGAAGCTTCGCCGTTTCGCTCTCGTCGAAGGCAAGGCTATTTCCTACATCCATGCCGGCGGTTCCGTGGGCGTTCTCGTTGAGTTTGACACCGACGATGCTACTGCCGCCAAGGACGAGTTCGTTGCCATGGGCAAGAACATCGCCATGCAGGTTGCGGCTATGAGCCCCGAATACCTGAGCAAGGACGACATCACCGCTGAGGAGCTGGAAAAGATGAAGTCCATCACCATCGACAGCTCTCTCAACAAGCCCGACACGCTTCCCAAGCCCATCCTTACCCAGATCATCAACAAGGCTTGCGCAGAGAAGCTTTGGAGCGATGCGGACATCGCCGCCTACGAGGAGCAGAAGAACAACAAGTTCCTTTTCAACTTCCTGTCCAAGGAAGCTGTTGCGACGCTTGCCGAGCTTGCGGTTGCAGGCAAGGATGAGTTCGTCCAGAACAAGATCTTTGCCGGTGCCGTGGACGGCCGTATCAAGAAGCAGATCAAGGAAATCTGCCTTCTCGAGCAGGCATTTGTGCGTACCGACCTGTTTGACGGCAATGTTGCCGGCTATGTTGCCGACGTAGCCAAGAAGCTCGGCGCCGACATCAAGGTCAAGAGCATCACCCGTTTCGCCAAGGGCGAAGGCCTTGAAAAGAAGGTTGACGATTTCGCTGCAGAAATCGCAAGCCTGACGAAATAAGCTTATCCGCTTTTTGTGCAGAGATATATACGCACCGTATGTATCTCTGCTTTTTTGTGGGAGGACAGAATGAAAACGAAAGAACGAACCACGGGACGCATCCAGATTGCGTTTGCGGCGATGCTGTGGGGATTGGCGGGCGTGTGCGTCAAGTCCATCACATGGGGCGCCATGTCCCTGATGGCGGCAAGGAGCGTGATCTCCCTGATCATGCTGGCGCTCGTCAAGCGTTCTGTCAAGGTGCGATGGACAAAGACGAACCTCCTCGGTGCCGTGATGATGAGCGCCACGGGAATGCTGTATGTGCAGTCCATCAAAATGACCACGGCGGGAACCGCCATCGTTCTGCAATATGTGGCGCCCATTTTAGTGTTTCTGTACTCTGTCCTTTTCAAAAAGCGCAAGGTGCGCTTTGCGGAGGTTTTGATAACCCTTGCGGTGTTCGGCGGCTGTGTGCTGTCCTTTGCGGATTCCCTCGATCCCACCCGGCTGGTGGGCAATTTGCTGGGACTTGCCTCCGGCTTTACCTTTGCCGCACAGATCATCGTCATGAATTCTGCGGAAAGTGATTCCAACGACTGCCTGTTTTTGAGCAATATCCTCAGCTTTTTGGTCTGCATTCCCTTTGTCTTTACGGACAGCACCATCTCCTTCGACCGCAAAAATATTCTTTGGGTGCTGATTCTCGGCGTGTTCCAGTACGGACTGGGCAACATCCTTTTTGGCAAGGGCATTCAGAAGATCGACAGGGTGGAGGCTTCCCTCTTGCTGACCATTGAACCGATCTTCAATCCCATCCCCGTGGCGATCTTCTGCGGCGAGCGGATGGGTACGCTGGCGCTGATCGGCTCGGCGGTGGTCATCGGATTTGTAACTTTATACAGTTTACTGCCGCAGCAGACGGCGCCGAGGAAATCTGTGAATAATATGCACGAAACCGAAAAATCCCTTGACAGAAATGCATAATTGTTGTATAGTAAATGTATTCCATGAATAAAGGAGTAATTGTGATGAAAAACCTCAAGAAAATTCTCGCACTGGTTCTGACGGTTGTCTTTGTGCTGTGCGCCTTTGCAGGCTGCGGTGCGAAAGAAGATCCGAAAACAGATGAGTCTGTAACGGGAGAAATTCAAGTTCAAAAGTTAGTCATGGCGACCAACGCTTCCTTCCCTCCCTATGAATACTATGAAGGTGGCAAGATCGTCGGCATCGACGCCGAGATCGCCGCAAAGATCGCCGAAAAGCTGGGTCGTGAGCTGGAAATCGTGGACACCGAGTTCGGTTCCATCGTTGGCGGCGTCCAGACCGGCAAGTTCGACATCGGCATGGCGGGTATGACCGTCACCGAGGAAAGAATGCAGAGCGTCAACTTCTCCGAGACCTACGCCATCGGCGTACAGTCCATCATCGTGAAGGCGGACAGCGCATACAAAACCCTTGACGATTTGCTTGACGACACCGCCGCCAAGATCGGCGTACAGCAGGACACCACCGGCGACATCTATTCCACCGAGGATTTCGGCGAGGACAGAGTCGTCCGCTACAAGACCGGCAACGATGCCGTGCAGGCGCTGGTCTCCGGCAAGGTCTCCGCTGTCATCATCGACAACGAGCCTGCCAAGTCCTATATCGCCGCCAACGAAGGCCTTGCGATTCAGGATTCTCCCTATACCGAGGAGAACTATGCCATCGCCATCGCCAAGGAAAACACCGAGCTGCTGAATGATATCAACACCGCCCTTGCGGAGCTGAAAGCGGACGGCACCATCCAGGGCATTGTTGACAAGTATATCCCTGCTGAATAAGGATTCTCGAATCAAAAAGGGTGGGTGCAAATCCCGCCCTTTTGTTCTATGAAAGGGAAAGATGTATGAAAGAAATGTTTGCTGACCTTTCAGCACAGGTCAAGCTTTGCTTCCTCAACGATGACCGCTGGAAGATGTTGGTCAAAGGTCTCGGCGCCACGCTGCAGATTACCGCTGTGGCGCTGTTGATCGGTATCGTTCTCGGCATCATCGTTGCGGCGGTGCGCTCGTCCTATGACAAAAACAAGGAAACCATGAAGGCGCACGGCGGTATAGGCTATGTCCTGCTGTCCATCGCCAATGCCATCTGTAAGCTGTATCTGACCATCATTCGTGGTACGCCTACCGTTGTCCAGCTGTTGATTTTCTACTTTATCATTTTTGCCAAAATGAGCGACGGCGTGCCCGTGGCGATGATCTGTTTCGGTATCAACTCCGGCGCCTATGTGGCGGAGATCTTCCGCAGCGGCATTATGTCCACGGACAACGGTCAGTTTGAAGCGGGACGAAGCCTGGGCTTCAGCTATATCCAGACCATGCGCTACATCGTGATTCCCCAAGCATTCAAGACGGTACTGCCCACCTTGTGCAACGAGTTTATTGTTCTGATCAAGGAAACCTCCATCGCCGGCTATGTGGGCATCATGGACTTGACCAAGGCGGGCGACCTGATCCGAGGCAGAACCTTTTCGGCGTTCCTGCCGCTGTTGACTGTGGCGGCCATCTATCTGATTCTGGTGGTTTTGCTGACATGGCTTGTGGGTAAACTGGAGAGGAGGCTGCGCAAGAATGAGCGATAATGTATTGCTGGAGATCAAAGGTCTCAAAAAACATTACCGAAACGGCACCATCAAGGCGCTCAACGGCATCGACTGCACTATCAAGCAGGGGGAAGTGGTCGTGATTATCGGCCCCTCCGGGTGCGGCAAGTCCACCTTTTTGCGCTCGCTGAATCTGCTGGAACTGCCCACCGAGGGGGAGATCCTCTTTGAGGGCATCGAGATCACCGACCCGAAGATCGACATCAACCGCCACCGCCAAAAAATCGGCATGGTGTTTCAGCAATTTAACCTGTTCCATAACCTCAACATTTTGGACAACATCACCTTAGCGCCCATTAAGCTTTTGAAAAAGCCGAAAGCGCAGGCAGAGCAGGAAGCCATGCAGCTGTTGGAGCGTGTGGGACTTGCGGACAGAGCCGCCGTATACCCGTCCCAGCTTTCCGGCGGACAGAAGCAGCGCATCGCCATCGTTCGTGCCTTGGCAATGAAGCCGGACGTCATGCTTTTCGACGAGCCGACCAGTGCGCTGGATCCCGAGATGGTGGGCGAAGTGCTGGACGTGATGAAGGAGCTGGCACAGTCCGGCATGACCATGGTGGTCGTGACCCATGAGATGGGCTTTGCCCGGGAGGTCGGCACCCGTGTACTGTTTATGAAGGACGGTACGATCATGGAGGAGGGCGATCCGCACACCTTCTTTGACGCTCCGAAAACGGAGCACGCCCGCAACTTCCTGGCAAAGGTTTTATAAGATATAAACACGGGGTGTGAGACAAATCTGTCTCACACCCCGTGTTTTTGATTTCAAACAGATAACGCCCCGTGCCTCAGAATTTCTCGTCCAAATACTTTTTGGCTTTTTTAATCAGACGATCGGCATTATAGCGAATTTCCTTCACGATAGTTTCAAAAACATAGCGGATGGTGCGGAACGCTTTTTGAATCAGACTTTCTTTCGGATATTTTGCGTCTGTTCCGCTGCCGCCGTAACAACCGATGTTTTGGCTTGTGATCGCATTTCCGAAGAAATCCGTTGTGCAGTCGTCCTGTACGGCATATCCTGCGCCGATCAGCGGAGAGTCGGCAGAGAGTGTAAAACTGCCGGGATCTGCCAAGTCCTCACCACTGAAACCGGGCAAAACATTGTATGCGCCCGGCTCAATCAAAGGCGTCATGGTGTTGTAGTAGCAGTTATGCGTGAAAGTTGTCCCGGACGCTTTGATCTCGGAACGGTTGTAGGAGAGCCTGCTTTCACTTGCGGGGATAATGATGTTATTGGCAACAATGCCGTCGAACGTGTCATCAAAGTTAAAGTCTCCGCAGCCGATGATGGTGTTGTTGTAGAATCGGAAGTCGTATTCCCCCGCATTATTGCTCAGTCTGCTTCTGCCGCCGTCATTCACCGACAGGCAGTAGCGAACGGTATTGCCCCTGTTGGGGTTGTCCTCTTTGGAGTTGTTTACCATAAAGCTGGTGTTGTCATGGGAGTAGATATACTCATAGGTGCAGTTGAAGGACCAGTGGTCAAAATCCACCGTCATGCCGTCGGTGATGCACTTTTGTCCTGCAATTTCGCAGTTCTGTATCGTGCAGTTGCTGGAATAGTGGGTCCAGACGGCGGCGATATAGTAGAGTTTATTGCCGTTTTCGTCTATACCTTCGCCTTGACAGCAGTTAATGACTCTGCAGTCGGTGATCCGTGCGCCGTCACAGCTTTCGAGGACGATGGCTTCGCCGTCCAAATCATGCAAATACACGTTTTTTACGAGTGCGTTTTTGTTGGGATATGCAGAATCTCCCGTGAAAAATATGCCGTTTCCGCAGTCATAAATCTCACAGTTGATTGCAGTAAAATCGTCCACGGAATAGAGCCTGTTTCCGTAGCGTCTGACCACAACAGCGGCTCTGCCGGAGATGGGACCTTCGGCAAAATTGTCTCTTGTTCTGACCTTGTAGTTTTGCATATCGTGAAAGACAATGTTTTCCAGCGTTATGCCGCAGGAGTTTTTGGACAGAGCGTCCACCCAGATTCCGCCGCCGTTATGCGCCGTGATCTCCAGGTTGGAGACGGCCACATAGTCGCAGTCGAAGAGCTTGAGCACAGTGTTTCTTTCGTTCGTTGTCAGCAGAGGTCTTTCTCCCTCGCCGTAAGCGGAGATGACGATGGGGTTTTCCGCTGTTCCCGAACAGGTCAGGGAAAGGGTGCACTCGTAAATGCCTGCACGCTTGAAGAGTATCTTGTCGCCCGCCTGCAGCTT
>JAQXLO010000145.1 GCA_029012165.1 Oscillospiraceae bacterium
CAGCGCTCACCGCAAGGATATGGTATGCGATCATGCCGCCCATAAAAATTTTGTATCCCCATCGTAGCACAGCGAAAATGATCTGTCACGGGAGCGTCTGTCCTGTTCCTTTTTTGGTGCACCATCCGCATAATCCTGCGCTAAACCATGCACTTTTTTTGCGCACATTTTTTCACAATGCAAAAGCAAAACGGTGCATAACTTTGTTCCGTTTTTTGCACCTTCCGTTTTGAAAAAAGCACGCAAAATTTTGCACGGATTTTTAAACTTTTCGTTCTTCACGTAAAATTGTGGGATTTGTGCTTCGCACCGGGGAACCCCCGGCGAGGGTTCCCCACGCCAAAACAGTCCACCGGACTGTTTTGGCTCCCCTCCTGCGCTTTCTCGGTTGTTAGGCTTTCGCCGACTGCGGTCGGCGACCAAAGGCGCCGCCTTTGGAATCCGCAAGCCTTTGAAAAGGCTTGACCGAAACGTTTAATCCCACAAAAATCCGTGATGAACCATTAAAAAGGCTTGCGCGAGACTTTTAATTCCGCAAAATCCGGGATGAACCAATGAATATACGGTTACTGTTCCGTCAGGGTGCGCAGTTCGTCTACCAGTTCACCGAACAGCCGCAGGGCGGAATTGACGGGCTCGGGGGTGCTCATGTCCACGCCGGCGATCTTCAAAAGGGAGATCGGGTCTGCGCAAGAGCCGGAGGACAGGAATTTTTTGTAGTCGTCCACCGCCGGCTGTCCCTCGCACAGGATGCGGTTGGCAATGGCGACGGCCGCACTGAAACCGGTGGCGTACTGGAAAACGTAGAAGTTGGAGAAAAAGTGGGGGATCCTTGCCCATTCCAGTGCGATCTCCCCATCGGAAACCATCTCCTCGCCGAAGTACAGCCGGTTCAGCGCCAGATATTTTTCGCACAGCGCATCCGCTGTCAGCGCTTCGCCGCCCTCGCACATCTGCGCCATCTCCAGTTCAAACTCGGCGAACATGGTCTGCCGGTACAGCGTACCCTTGAACTGGTCAAGGAAGTGGTTGAGCAGGTAGATGCGTTTATTTTTGTCCTCGGTGTGCGCAAGCAGATACCGCATCAACAGCACTTCGTTGCAGGTGGAGGCGACCTCCGCCACAAAAATCACATAGTCCGAGGTGCTGACGGGCTGGTACTTTGTGGAGTGGTAGGAGTGCAGGGCGTGCCCCATTTCGTGCGCCAAGGTGAACATACTGTCCAGATCGTCCTTGTGATTCAGAAGGACATAGGGGTGCGGTCTGGAAACAGAGGTGCTGTAGGCGCCGGAACGCTTGCCCTTGTTTTCGTAGACATCGATCCAGCGGTTGTCGAACCCCTCTTGCAGCAGGGCAGCATAATCCTCACCGAGGACGGCAAGTGCTTCGAGCACCGTGCTTTTCGCCGTTTCAAAGGAGATTTTCTCCGCCGCATCCTCCACAAGGGGCGTGTAGACGTCGTACATATGCAGGGTATCGACCCCCAGCATTTTCTTGCGCAGGGCAACATAGGCGTACATTTTATCCATGTTTTCGTGTACGGCTTCGATCAGACTGTGGTAGACGCTGACCGGGATCTCGTGGCTGAACAGGGACGCTTCCAGCATGGAGGGGTAGCGCCGTGCGTTCGCATAGAATTTCATCTGCTTGAAGCAGGCGTCCAGAGAGGCGGCGATGGTGTTTTTGAATGCGCCGAGCTGTGTGTAGTACGCCGTAAAGGCGTTCTTGCGCAGGGTTCTGTCCGCAGACATCAGCAGCGGCACAAGGGTGCTGTTGGTCAGGGGGTGTTCCTGCCCGTCCCTGTCCGAAACGGGCGGGAACGTGAGGTCGGCGTTCATCAGACTGGCGTTGATGTTTTCCGGTCCCTCCGCCATTTCCCCCGTGGCGGCCAGCAGTGTCTCGCACTCCGGCGAAAGGACGTGCTCCGTCTTGCGGCGGATGAGATAAAGGCTTCTGTCGTATTCGTGCAGGGCGGGACACTCCGCATAGAAGCGGGTCAGGGTTTCCTCGCGGATGCCGATGATCTCCGGCGCCGCAAATGCCAACGCTTCGGAAACCGCCACCCACACCCGGATCGCCTTGCCCTTTCGGTCGATGTACAGGCTGTTGGTCGTGTCCTCGTCACTGCGGCAGTTGGCGTAGCTGTGCAGTGCGGTCAGGCGGACGGACAGCTCGTCCTCCAGCCGGAAAAAATCGTACAGCGCCCGGGCATCCGTGCCGAGCTTCCCCGGATAGGCGGCAAGCTTTTCCGGCATCGTCTGCAAAGCCTCGTATGCACGATCCCACGCCTCGTTGCTTTCAAAAATATCCTCCAGCTTCCATGTGTGCGCCACAGGTACGTCTTTTCTTGCGGGAATGGTTTCAGACATATGCAATTCCTCCGATTCAATGTATGTTCGCCTGTTCCGAAAGAGAACCCGTCGGAACAGTTTTGGCAGAATTTAACCAAAATATTCTATCGCATTTCAAAGGAGATGTCAAATGCGGGCAGGAAATTGCGCTGCAAGAATATTAACAAAAGTTAAAGTTCAAAAAGAAAAATTTAATGTGTGCCGGGGAATGTTTAATTCTTCCTTAATTTTTGTCAGAAATTATAGACAGCTTAAAAAATATGTGTTATAGTGCAAAACAAATAAAGGCATAAATTTATCAGGATATACTGCAAAGTGAAAATATATTTTTGATAGAAAATTTTACGGAGGAGATCAAAATGTATTGTGAAAAGTGCGGCAAACCCTTGCAGGACGATGAACAGTTCTGCCCGAATTGCGGACTCGCTGTGGGCGATGCGCCGACGGCAGGCAGTATCGACTTTTCCCAGCTGAAAAATCAGTCGGTACAGAAAGCAGTGGCCATCAAGGAAAAGGTGGAAAAAAATTCCCGAAAGATCAACAAAAAGCATCTGGCGGCGATTGCCGCTGTGGCCGTGGTGGCGGTGCTGGCCGTGGTCATTCTTTCCGCTGTTTCCAACACGGTCAACCCGAACCAGTATTTCAAGAGCGAAAGCGAATTGGAGATTCAGGGCTTTGACGGCTATGCGAGCGTTTCCGCCGACAGTTTCTTTGATGAGGACGAATTTCTGACGGATCTTGCAGGCGGCGAGGACGGTCTGCTGAAGATCGCCAACACCATGCTCCGGGAGGAGCTGGGCGGGTACGGCGGCAGCATGACCTCCTGGGGCATCATCGAACCGGATGATGTCCTGTACGAACTTCAGCGGGGCGCCTTTGACTATTCGGTGGACAAATCCGAAAACCTTTCCAACGGCGACAAGGTGACGGTCACGGTCACCATCGACAAGGACAGCCTGCGGAAGTTTAATTTTAAAAAGAAGATCAAGGGCGGCGAAAGCTTTGAAAAGACCTACACCATCAAGGGTCTGTCGGAGGTCACGGCGCTGGATCCCTTTGAGTATATCAGCAGCGTGCGGTATGACGTGGTGGACAACAGAGCGGAAATCGTCTACAACACCACCTTTAACAAGACCTACGGCAGCTTTACCGCAACGGCGTATGAGGACGATCGCCTGCAAATCAAGGACGGCACGGGCAGTGTGGTGACCACGATTCGCTTTTATGCGGATGCCGGCAGCTACAACGCCACGAAAAAAATTTCTGTCCGCATAGACGAATCGGCGGATGCCTATCTCGCCAGAGGATTTTCGTTCCCTCTGGTTTCCAAGGAGTATGACCCGGTGCTGATCGACTATATGTCCTCGCAGAATGCGTTTGGTGTTGCGGAGTTCAATGCGCTGAAGCTCAAGGCGAATGAAAAGCTGAACGAGTATTCTCCCGTGTACCAGAAGGCGATTTTCTGCACGGATGCGGACACCAGATCCAACAAGCTGGTTTTCATTTACACATACAAAAATGACGATGACGAAACGAAGTATATCTACACCTACATCGAGGGACTGAAGATCGACTCGACCGGAAAGATCGTCACGGACAATGTGGAGCTGCGCACCGACGGATGGTGGAGCATGAGCACCTATGACAGCATGGATGCACTGATTGCGGAATTCCAGAGCAACTGGAGCACCGTGAAGGCCATATCGGCCAACTGACGGAAAAGGGGGAAAAGAAATGTTTTGCAAAAATTGCGGCAAGGAGATCCACGACACGGCGACATTCTGTTCGGGGTGCGGCACAAAAGTTGGCTCCGGGGTGAACATTGATATCAAGGCGTACAAGGAAAAGGCGAAGCAGCTGGGCTCCAACATCGGCTCGGCAGTGTCCAAGGCGAGTGCCGGGGAATTTGCGGCGTCGTCGCCGTTCAAGGAGAAGTCGGTTTTGGCGTTTCTTGCCGCACTGTTTTTGAACATCATCCTTTGCTTTGTCGGCACGATCAAATACGACCTGTTGTTTGTCTCAGGCACATCATCGGCCATGGAAGCGTACAAGGTTTTTTACGACCTCTCGGGCGAGGAGCTGTACAAGGTATTCCGTGTGATGCTGGTTGTCGGCGTGATTGCTGTCATCGGTACCGCCCTGCTCTTTCTGGCACTGCTGCTCACCGACAACAAGCACGCAAAAAAGGGGCTTAAGTCCGTAAATATCGCCGTGATTGTCAACAATCTGATTCAGATTGCGCTGACGGTTCTCCTGCTTGTTGCGATGAACAGTGAATATTCCGGGGTGGTGAAGCTGACCTTTGCCGGGTATTTGCTGATTTTGCTCGGTGTTCTGACGCCGGTTTTGGGCGGCATGGCGAAGAAAGCGTTCAAGGCGAAGCGTGTGCAGGCGGCGATCCCCGTCATGCAGGCACAGGTGCAGCAGGACAGGGACGATGTGTCCTTTTCGTCGCCGTCATACCCGCAGGCACCCGTACAGCCGGAGCGCTTCGCAGCGGCGCCCGACCGCCAGCCGATTGCGCAGGCGGTGCCGGAGTGGACGCCGCTGGCGCCGTCCTATCAAATTCTGGCACTGCACCAGTGCGGCGAATGCAAGCGATGCGGCCGGAACGTGGAGGAGCTGTATAAATTTATTCTCAACAAGGACGGCTCCAAAAAGTACGCCATCGTGTGTGAAGCCTGTGCCGATTATCTCCAAAAATGCTGTGACGAGGAACAGGTATAAAGGGCACATCGTGGTTTATCACAAACAAAAAACGGGGCGGCCGCATTTTGCGGCCGCCCCGTGTGCATTTTTTATCCGAGCAAGGAAATGAACAGCATGAGGATCTTCCAGATCACGGAAAGGTTCATGTAATAGAACGGTACGGAAAAGACATCGCCGTCGAAGCTTGTGGCGACATTTTCCACGGTGAAGCCGATGGAGGCGCCCACCGTATCGGTCAGGACGATTTCGCAAAGCTTCCCGTCGCTGTTGTAGTAGAAGCTCCCGGAAACCTGAATGAGTTTGCCGGTGAACTTTTCACAGGTGAGGGTCTGCCCGTTGCGCTCCACGGTGGAGATGGTGCAGGTGAAGCTGTTCAGCATGGGGTCGTCGATGAATTTTTTCAGCACGGTCTGGAACGCCTCCACCGCAAGGACGGCAGTGCCCAAAAGCGGGACGGTTGCCGCCGAAGCGGAAACGTAGCAGAACAGGGGCGTGAACACGCATTTCACTTCGCCGTTGTCATAGATGGCACGAATACCCTTGCTCTTGAAATTGCAGCTGATCTTGTTGGTGTTGAAATCGTCGTAGATGTCGAAGTTGGTGCTGTCGCTGTGGTTTTCGTAGGTGTGTCCCGTGACATGGGCATAGAACTGCTTGCTTTTGGACAGTTCGCTCAGGAACGCCGCCGTCATGGGTGTGTCGGATGCGGCCATGGCAACACTGCAAAGGGAAAACGCCATCAGAACCGCAAGGACGAGGGCAAGAAATTTTTTCATAGATTTTCCTCCATTCTGCCGCAGAGCGGTCATTTTTGCACCACCATCCTAACACAGCAGACGATATTTGTCAATAACTGTAAAATCAGTACACCGAACCGCAAAACGATAAAACGGAGCCGCCTTTGTGCGACAGCTCCGTTTGGCTTATTTCTTCAATTCGGGATGGGCGTTGAACCACTCGTTCCACTCGGTGATCTGCTGGTCGTCGTGGACAACGTAGGCTTCCTTGGCGTATTCCGCCAGATAGTGGTCGGAGTAGGCATCGGAGTAGAACTTGTCGATGCAGTCCAGACCGTACTGGTTTTTGAAATTGACGACCTTAAACTCCCCAATGGCGAAATCGCCGTCGATCTTGCCGGTTTTGGGATCCATTTCGGTAGCGACAAGACCGCCGATGCCGAGCTTTTGCACGATAGGCTCCAAAATGAAGCGGGGCGTGCCGCTGGCGATGACGTCGTCATCTCGCTTGGCCTCGAAGTACCAGGGCATCATATACTGCTCGATCTCTGCCCAGTACGCCTTGAGCGTGGCGTCCAGGTCGTCGATGTCCCGCAGGAATCTGTACTGCAATTCACGGCTTCTGGTCTTGGTGATCAGATGCATTTTGTTCATCAGATCGTATATTTTGAAAGCGACTTTGTAGTGGCGAAAGCCCTTTTTTTGGAACATGAACTCGAAGAAACGGTCCTCGGTATCGCCGACAAAGATGGTCTTGTCAAAATCATAAACATTCATACGAAAAACTCCTCTGTAAAATTCAGTCTATTGTAGCATGGATCTGCATGCAATGCAAGCACAATAAATATAAAATGTATATAAATTACACGGTGCGGATATGCAGACCTTCGCCCACAGGGGTGCAGACGTGGACGTCCCGCAGGAAGGTGCGCAATTCCCCGGCACACTGCTCCGCGGCATCGGCGCTTTGGAAAATGCCGTACACGGTGGGTCCGCTGCCGCTCATCATGGAGAAAATACTGCCGTGGCGGCGCATGACGGACTTGATGGGGACACGGTCTGCCACCTCGATGAATTGCTCGAAGGTGTTGCACGTCTCCCGGAACACACGCGCATAGTTTCCCTTGGAAGCGTCGAACAAGATCCGGGTCAAATCGGCATGGGTGACGCTCTCACCCGCATCACACGCCGCATACGCTTCCTTGGTGGACACGGCGCAGTCGGGCTTGGCGAGCACGAGGGTGACGTTTTCCAAAGCGGGCAGGGGGGCAAGCACATCGCCGATGTTCAGCGCAAGGCGTGTGCCGCCCGTCAGACAAAAGGGAACGTCGGCGCCGAAGGAAGCACCGATGCGGCAAAGGGCTTCGGCGGAAAGTGCGGTGCCGTGCAAAATGTTCAGCGCCGCCAGTACCGCTGCACCGTCCGCACTGCCGCCCGCCAGACCGGCGGCGCAGGGAATGCGCTTTTCGATGGTGATGCAGGTGTCTGCACAGTTCAGTCCGGTCGCTTTTGCAAACGCCGTGACGGCTTTCCACGCAATGTTGCTCTCATCCGTGGGGACGCCGGGACACGCACAGCGGATGCCGCCCTCCCCACGCTCCACGGTTACGGTATCGCAAAGGCTCACCGACTGCATGATCATATGCAGGCTGTGGTAGCCGTTGGGCAGTCGCCCGGCGATATCCAAAAGAAGATTGATTTTTGCAAATGCGTCAACGATCACTTTCATGGCGGCTTTCCTTTACTCAATGGGGATCTGGACAGGTTCTCTGTTTTGGAAAATGGTCATCTCCCGAAACCCGCACCGCACGGCCAGCTCCATACCCTCCTGCACCCCGAAGCCCAGCTTTTCGCCGTAGTGGGAGTCGGAGCCGATGGTGATCCGTTCACCGCCCATGCGGCGGTACTGGGCGACGATCTCTTCCGGCGGCATGGTGGACTGCAATTTCTGAAATAGACCGGAGGTGTTGATCTCCAGGGCGGTGCCGCTGTGGATCAGTGCACGAAGCACCGCTTCGATCTGGGTGCTGTAGTCCCGCAGATCCACCTTGCGCCCGTGCTCGCCGCAGATGTAGCGCAGGGGATAGGTCAGGTGTCCCAAGGCGTCCACCTTGCCCCACTCGGCCAGAAGACGTTCCTCTTCAAAATATTCGTTCAGAATGTCCCGAATTTCCTCGTCGTCGGTGTTGTCCACGTCGAGGAAACAGAAATCCTCCTGCCCACGCAGATTGTGGATGGAGCCGATGACGAAATCATAGTGCAGCGTGTTCAGCAGCTTCTCTGCGGTGGCGGTGTCGTAGGTGGGCTCTCCCAGCTCTACGCCGACAAAAACCAAAAGCTTGCCTCGGAAAGCGTCCCGTGCCTTGACAATGTCAAAGTAGGAGTTTTTGGCTCGGCGGTCAAAGTCGTCCTGATAAAAGATGTCTGTTTCGACGTGGTCGGTGAAGGCGACGCCGCGCAGCCCCAAACGTTCGGCGCACTCGCACATGAACATGGTGGAGTGGTTGCCGTCAAAGGAATTGTCCGTGTGGGTGTGCATATCCAAAATTTTGCGAAAAGCCATAAAAATCACCGCTTTCATCAAATTCGCACGTTCTGCGACAGGGAAGAACGGTCAATATTTTAGCACATTTTTTTTGGCGTGACAATGCCATTCGAGCATTTTAACGACGGTATAATTTTTTTGTACGATTTTTATAGTTTTTCCTAAAAATTGTTGACACGCTTGTGGAATGTGTGATAGAATGAGAACGTATAAATGGATTGGTATCTCTATGCCTGTCCAAAAAGCAAAATTGACCAAGGGAGGAAATTTTGTATGAAGACATTCAAAAGAGTGTCGAGCCTTTTCCTTGCGCTCGTCATGATCGTGACGATGCTCAGCACAGGCTTGACATCGCTGGCAGCGATCAGCGTCTCCAAAGACGATGTTTCGGTGTCCATCACAGTGCCTGAACTGATCTACCTCACGCCCGGCGCTACGACGTTCCAGTACTACATCGCCGGTGCCGCCAACGGGGTCACACCGTCCAATGCGGCGGCATCGGAGGGTGCAATCAGCTTCATGTCGTCCCGGCAGGCGTCCAGCATTTCCGTGGCGTACAGCGGTGCAACGGTCAACCTCAACAAGACCAGCGTCACGGACACCAGCTCCCTCGCAGCATCCATTACAGGCGGCAGTGTTTCCTCTTACACTTCCGGTGTGATCACGTGGACCTTCACCTATGTGATCAACGAGCAGACCTACAAGTCCTATGCGTACACCTATGTCTATGCACCCTTCCTCGGGCAGACAGGTGCGCAGGGCGGCTTCAAGTACAAGACCTCCATCGGCAACGAGCCGGTCATCGTCGCTTATGCGTTCCTGGTCGGCATCCATTCCACGAAGGGCATCAGCACATCCTACGAGAGCAAATTTGTCGGTACGGCGGATGACAAGTTCAAGTGCCCGCTGGTTGCCGGCTGGGGCAATGCCAACGTTCCCGAGGGCGATGGCGACGGCTTCTTCAAGGACTACACCACCTACTTCACCCAGAGCGCCAACGGCGGTGTCTCCGCTGCGGGCGGCCGTACCCGAAACGGCGACAAGAACATATACTACGGCGATACGAATTCCTACGGTATTCTGAACATTGACTCGAGCCGTTACAGCGGTACCACCCTGAACATGATCCCCAACTTCGGCGCCGGCTGGATGGTGCAGTACTCCAAGTCCTCCAGCACGACCCACAAACTGGCAAGCTTCGTTTCCGAAGACGGGGCGCTGACCTTTGCGTCCAATGTCAACTACACCAATGAACCCGGTGATCAGGGCGAAGCGTTTATCGGCTACAAATCCTCCGATACGATTCCCACGACCAACACCGAGTATTCCGTAAAAGCGGATCTGAACATGGAGAGAAGCAACTCCTCCAGCGTTCATATGCATCTGCGCTTCGGTCTGCACATCAATATTGTCAACAAGGCAACGCTTCGTGCGGCGATCAACGATGCCATCAGCGCCAACTATCAGGCGTTTGAGTACACCTCCGCCTCCCTGTCTGCGTTCAATACCAAGCTGAAGGCGGCGGCTACCGTGCTCGGCAATCCCACAGCCTCTGCGACACAGATCCAGACGGCAGCGGATGAGTTGGCTGCGGCGGAAAGCAGCTTGGTTTTGGCCACCTGCACCGTCACCGTCAACCACAAGCTTCCCGCAGTGGACGGCTTTGCCTATACCTACAACGGCACGACCTATACCGCAGCAGGCGGCTACATCACCATCACCGAGTCCAGAAGCTTTGATTCCGGCTCCAACGTCACGGTTTCCAAGGAAACCTTCAACGGCTTTACCTACAACGGTTCCACGCCCACGGTGGTCAAGAAAAACTGTACCGCCTCCTTTACCCAGGACTTTGTCTATACCGCAGTGACCAGCACCATCAACTTTGACTACGGCACGGGTCTGGACAGCTATCTGCTGGATGCGGACACCAAGTCCATCACCGTGACCTACGGCCAGCCCTACGGCACGTTCCCGTCGCCCAGGATGGACGGCTGGAAATTTAACGGCTGGACGGACGGCGCAGGTGTTGCGGTGTCCGGCACCACGGTTTGCAGAATGATCAGCAGCAAGCTGGATTTGAAAGCCAACTGGGCGTGTTACTTCACCGACGGTCACGGTACGGCTGCCGATCCCTTCCGCATTACCACAGTTGCCGATTTGGATAAGATCGACGACCAGACCGCCTACTGCATCACCACTGACGGCAGCGTCACCAAGGGTAAGTACTACAAGCAGGAAGCGAATATCGTCTACAATCTGACGAAAACACCTGTTCTGGATTTCTCCGGCAACTACAACGGCGGCGGTTTGGAGATCAACATCCCCACCGGCAAGACCGTTGCGGATTCCACCTATGGCGGCGTTTTCGGCGCCATTTCCGGTGCGACCATTGCCAACATCAAACTCACGCTGAACGGTAAACTGAACGTCACCGGTACCGGCACGACCTACGCAGGCTTCATCGGTACAGCGACTTCCTCCACCATCGACAACATTCAGGTCACGACCGGCGCCTCCTCCGAGGTTAAGGCGTCTAAGGCAGGTGTCCTTGCGGCATCGGTTACCGGCTCCACCGTGACGAACAGCTCCGTCGTTCTGGACGGTGGTGCGCTGAGCGGCGACGCTTTCCTTGGCACCAGTTCCGGCTCCACGCTGCGCAACACATGGGTGCTTGTCAAGACGGCGCCCACGGGCTTTACCACCAGCAAGGCAAACAACATCATGCGCATCCGTGAAAACGGTACCGCCGATCTCACCTATTCCAACGGCAAGTATTCCTTCAATGCAATTCCCGAGACGGGCTGGTCCGTGGAGTACCGCAACGCAAATGACACGCTTGTCACCAGCGGCGGTTCCTATAACCCGGATACAACGGTCAACGGCATGAACGTGTATGTCTGCTTCGTCAAGACGGTTGCCTTTGCCGGCGGCGCCAACGGTTCCCTGACCGGCTCCGGCTCCTATGTGCTGCGCCAGGGACAGACCATTACGGGTCTGACGCCCAATGCGAACGACGGTTACTCCTTCGCCGGCTTCACCAACACCACCGACGGCAAGCTGTCCGACACCGCACCCTATAGCTTTACCATGGGTACGGTGGCCGGCACCGTGACCGCCAACTTCTCCGTCAATACCTATATGCTCATTTACAGCGCCAATGCCGGCTCTGCACAGATCGAAGTGCCCGCAGCGGTTTCCTACAAGGCCACGGATAAGGTCATCATCGCCTCCGCACCGGAAAGAGCGGGCTACACCTTCCAGAACTGGAACACCAAGACCGATGGCACCGGCTCCAAGTACCTTCCCGCGCAGGAGTACTCTGCGCTGACCACTGAAAACGGTGCAGAAGTCACACTGTACGCCATCTGGACCGCCAACAAGTACACGGTCACCTTCATGACCAACGGCGGCATTGCGGTCAACAAAATGACCGACATTCTCTACGGTACGAACATCACCTTCCCCACCACGACCAAAACGGGCTATAAGAATCTGAAGTGGCACATGGATGCAGGCTTTGTCGATGCAGGCTATCTGCCCGGCACCACAAAGCAGGTCTTCTCCGACATGACATTCTATGCGGAGTGGACGCCCATTACCTACACCATCGTCTTCTCCGCAGAGGGAGCGACCAACGTTCCCGCATCCAAGTCGGTACAGTACGACGGCGGTCCCTTCATCATTCCCGAAAGCTATGTTCCCGTCATGGCGGGCTATGAGTTCAAGGGTTGGGATACCGCAGCAGGCGGCAACGGCACCAGATACTATCCGCTGGATACTGTCCCCGGCAACCTGACCACCACGGACGGCGGCATTATCACCCTGTATGCCCAGTGGAAAGAGTCCAGCTACACCGTCACATGGGATCTGGCAGGCGGTCAGATCAACGGCTCCGAGGAGAATCCGACCAGCGTTGTCACCTTCGGCGGGCTGTACACCCTGCCCACCGGTACGATGACCAAGGCAGGCGGCAAGTTTGCCGGCTGGTACACCGAGCCGGAAGGCGGCTCCCGGATTACCGGCAGTACCACTGTTTCCATTACGGCGGACACGTCCTTCTATGCGCACTGGGATCCCGCAACCTACACCATCGCCTACAACGCCAACGGCGGTAAGGGCGAAATGGGCACTACGGCGGCGGTCTATGGTCAGAGCGTTACGCTCGCCGAAAACACCTTCACCAGAGCCGGCTACACTTTCTCCGGCTGGAACACCGAGGCGGGCGGTGCCGGGCTGTCCTTCGGCAACGCCGCATCCGTCACCAACCTGACCAGCACGGACGGCGCAACCGTGACACTGTACGCACAGTGGACCGGCACCAAGTTCAGTATCGTCTACAACCTGAACGGCGTCTCGGGCACGCTGCTTGCGACCAGCGTAACCATGGATGGTGCTGCAGTTGCCTTGCGCAACAACACCAAGACCAAGACAGACGGCGGCGATACCTATTCCTTCTACGGCTGGGCATACTCCTTGGCAGATGCACAGGCGCTTAAGAAAGTCTATGACAACAAGGGTACTTTCGCTCTCAACGAGGAGATCCTTGACAAGTGCGAGATCAACTGGTCCGCATCTACGCCCACCATCACCCTTTATGCAGTTTGGGCACGCAATACCAACGTGACATGGAAGCTTGTGGGCGGTTCTCTGGATGGCAGCACGAAGGACATCACCACGGTCGTGACCTACGGCAGCAATTATGTCCTGCCCGAGGGCACACCCATCCGCAACCGCTATGAGTTCTCCGGCTGGTTTACTGCCCTCGAAGGCGGCACACAGATCACCAATGCGACCGTTCAGAACACCACCGAGGACACCACGCTCTATGCACACTGGATACAGATCGGTAATCTGGATTCCTCCTACACCACCGAGTACTATCTGCAGAATGCGGACGGTACCTATCCTACCGAGGCAACCCATTCTACGCCCTCCACTGCGGAGATTGGCATCCGGGTCAACGCCATTGTGGCCGATTATCCGGGCTATACCTACGACGAGTCCAACGCAGACAATGTTGCCAGCGGTATCGTTCTGGACAATGAAACCGAGGGCACGCTGGTTCTCAAACTGTACTACACCATCAATAAATACACTGTTTCCTTCAACGCCAACGGCGGCGAAGGCGAGATGGAACCGCAGATCTTTATCTACGGCACAGAGGCTGATTTGAACAGCTGCACATTTACCCGCAAGGGTCACAGTTTCAGAGGCTGGGCCAAGACGGCGGACGGCGCTGTTGCCTACGCCAACGGCGGTCACTTCACCATCGGCACCGCAAATGTGGAACTGTTTGCCGTTTGGGAAAAGCTGACCTATACCATCACTTTTGATTCCGATGGCGGCACGGCTGTCGCATCCATCAGCGCAGCCTACGGCGATGCCATCACGGCTCCCGAAAATCCCACCAAGGTCGGCTACACCTTCCTGCACTGGGTCATCTCCGGCACCGCAGGTATCTACACCATTCCCAAAACCATGCCCGATGCCAACATCTCCCTGACGGCAGTGTGGCAGGCTGTGGACTATACCCTTACCTACCACGCCAACGGCGCAGACGGCACCATGGATGCCGTGACTTTCCATGTGGGCGACAGAGTGACGCTGGATGCAGTTCAGTTCACCAAGACCGGCTACACCTTCCAGGGCTGGGCACTGACCGAAACGGGCGCAGTGAAGTATGTCGGCGGTGCAACGCTCACTGCTGAGGCAGCAGACATCGACCTGTATGCGGTTTGGACAGCCAACAAGTATATCATCGAGTTCCGTGGCAACGGTTCGGGCGAGGGTTCCATGGAATCTATGGAATGCACCTACGACCAGACCTACACGCTGCCCGAAAATGAGTTCTCCAAGACCGGTGCTTACTTCGCCGGCTGGGCGACCTCCGCCTCCGGCACAGTTGCCTATGAAAACGGCGCAACCGTCAAGAATCTCTCTTCCGCCTCCGGTGCCAAGATCATTCTTTATGCCGTATGGACAAACAACATCTACACGGTGACCTTCGACGCCAACGGTGCCACGTCCGGCACGGCGCCCGAAGCACGCAGCACCGTCTACGGTCAGACGATCACCCTTCCCTCGGCAGATCTCGCTGTGGAATCCGCTGCAACGCAGGAGAGCCGCACCTTCTTGGGCTGGTACACGCAGGACGGCACGGAATACGCCGTGGATGCCTCCTTCACCTGCCCGGCAGGCAACGTGACCTTCTACGCACTGTACAGCGCAAACTACTATGCGCTCAACCTTGTTACCGCCGCTGTCAAGGGATATCGTGACGCACAGATCCTTCCCGCAAGCGCAAAGAACGATCCCAAGTACGTTGAAGGCGGCGAACTTGCCGTGGAGCTTGGCTCTGACGGTACTTACCCCTGGAGCAGCTTTGACACAACAGCACTGGAAGCTGCCTACGCTGAGGCCATCAAGAGTTCCTATCGTGGACTCAAGCAGAGCGAACAGGCCACGGTAGATGCCCAGACTGCCGCATTGAACACGGCGCTGGAAGGTCTGACACTTTATCCTGTGGACTATGACTGCCTCTATAAGTGCGCCAGCGCTTCCAGAGGCGAGTACGAGAACTATTCCAGTCAGCTCTATCCGCCCTGCACGGACAACGGCAGTCACAGCTACAATGGCTTGAAGGCAGTTGTGGATTCCATCCTGAACGAAAGCGAAAGCAGCTGTATCTATACGGCAGAGAGCGTTTTGGCACTGCGTATCGAGGTCTATGGCAACGATAAGGACTATGCCGGTATCGTGAAGGATCTGAACAATGCCAGCCTGAAGCTTCCCGCACAGACGAAACTTTCCCAGTACGTTACGAGACTGGCGCAGGTATATCATGGTACGCTGAAACTCAAGGGTGCGGACTACAGCCGTGTGGATGCGCTTCTGACAGAGTATCTGCCCTCCAAGTACAATGTGGAGTTCAGTGATATTTCCAGCTACTTCACGGCGGACAGCGTGGCTGCTCTGCTGGATTACTACGATACCTACGACAGAGAAGTCAAGATCGTCAGCCAGAGCGTGGTGGACGAAGAGATCTATGAGACGCTGAAGGCGAGCATTGACGCTCTTGAGCCTGTCACGGCAGATTACACAGATGTTTTCTACCAGATCCTGACCATCCCCAGCGGCACCGACGGATTTGACTATCCTGCAACGGATGTCGTGGAGACCAACTACGGGACATGGATGGATTGGGCTTACACCAATGCCGGCGCCATTTCCGCAGTGCTGGATACAGAGTATCTGGATGCCCGCTATACCGCCACGTCTGTTGCGGCGCTGGGCAGGGTGCTGGATGGCATTGATTGGGAACTTGGCATCTTTGATCAGGATTCCGTCAATGGTGCAGAAAACAGCAGAAGCTACTCCAACCTGATCGCAGCAGCAGTTGCCGCTCTGGAACTGAGGACCTATACGGTCAACTTCCTGCTCAACGACGGTACCGACACGATCTACACCTTCAGCAAGGGCAATTATTACGGTGATTCCGTTGATCTTCCCATGGTCAATCCGTCCAGAGAGGGCTACAACTTCTTGGGCTGGGGCGCCGATGCGGAAGGTACTCAGATGATCGAAGGCAGCGTCATCGTGGAGGCTGATACGGCGGTCTATGCAATCTGGGAGCTGATCTATGTTCCCGATCTGGAAATGATTATTCCCGAGGGTGCAACGACCGTGATCGATGCGGAGAAGAACTTCATCTACGGCCTGAAGGAAATGATCACCAAGGAAGAGCTGGACGGCACCTATCTGGATGTCGTTGGCAAGGGTCATTTGGAATACGACTATTCCGGCTACATCGGCACAGGCGATACGGTTCGCTTGGTTGACGACTCCACCGGCGAGACCGTCGCAACCTACACGATCATCATCTTCGGCGATCTGAACGGTGACGGCATGGTCAACAACCAGGATGTCACCATTGCCAAGGCCATGAACGCAGGCACACTGAACTACAGCATGACAGATGCTGCGGCGTTTGCCTCCGATCTCTTTGAGGATGGCGGTATCAACAACTCCGATATCACCATCATGAAGAATATGCAGTCCGGTCTGATCATCCTCGATCAGGCAACCAGAAAGCAGACCAGAGTCTAAACGAATCGCAGTGCGGTAAACTTCCGCCAAAGTAAAAAATATAATCCCCCTTAAGCAGAACAAAGGAAATCCTTGAAGCTGCTTAAGGGGGATTTTCTCCGTGGAAAACAGTCTTTTAGAGTGATTGGATCCCCACAACAAGTTAAACAAAAACAGGCTCATCACGGATTTTGTGTGATTTAAAGTTTCGGTCAAGCCTTTTCAAAGGCTTGCGGATTCCAAAGGCAGCGCCTTTGTTCGCCGACCGCAGTCGGCGAAATCCTGGCCACCGCCACGC
>JAQXLO010000146.1 GCA_029012165.1 Oscillospiraceae bacterium
TAAGCAGCTTTAAGAGTTACGTTGTTGTCGTTTATTTTGAAAAAAACTGCGGCTTTTAAAGCGGTTCCGCACCGCTGCTCGCTTATCGCGTCTCAAAACCCCCGTCGAAATCCTTTCATCCCCATGAAGAATATCGGCACAAGTTTTTTGGAAAAGAGCCATGCGTCCCGGGAACGGTCAGAACCGCTCCTTCATCGCTCTTTCCACATTACGCTTTGCGTCCCTGTCGGCCTGGGCATCCCGCTTGTCGTAAAGCTTTTTGCCTTTACACAGCCCGACTTTGACCTTGGCTTTGCCTTTATTGAAATAAACCGACAACGGAATCAGCGTCAGACCCTGCTGGCGGGTCACACCGAACAAGCGCATGATCTCCCGGCGGTGCATCAAAAGCTTGCGCACACGCAAGGGATCACGGTTGAAGATGTTGCCCTGCTCGTAGGGGCTGATGTGCATACCGTTGACGAATATTTCCCCGTCTTTGATGCTGCACCAAGCATCCTTGAGGTTTACCTTTCCCTGTCGGACGGACTTGACCTCCGTGCCGCAAAGGACGATGCCGGCTTCAAATTCTTCGAGTATAAAGTATTCGTGGTATGCTTTGCGGTTTGTGGCAACCGCCTGTTCGGACATTTTTTGCATCTGCGCACTTTCCCCCTATACTCGTTGCTATTATAGCTACAATTTGTAACTTTGTCAACCCCGGGAAATATTTCTTTTTGGGGTATTATACCGTGCTTTTCCTTTATTTTGCGTGTATTTTTCCGCTTTTTGCTGCATTCTTAATTTTTTTGCAGCCTCTTTTTTTCGCTTTTCCTTTTCTTTTTCCTTTGCCCGCAGCTCGGGATTTTCCCGGTAGAGAATGATGCAGCCGCCGATGACCTGAATCACCTCTGCCTTGGTTGCCGCAGCGATGGACTGCGCCAATTCCTTGGGCGGCTGGGGAATGGACTCCAGCAGCGCCTTGATCTTAATCAGTTCCCGGGCTTGGAGCGCATCCTCCACCTGCGCAATCAGCCCATCGGAGATCCCGCCCTTGCCGATCTGAAACACCGGCTCCAAGCCGTTGGCAGCGGCACGGAACTTTGCCCGCTCTTTTCCTGTCATAGTTCACATTTTCCTTTCCGAGAGTACGGCGGCCAGCTTTTCCAGCGCCCGCCTGCGGTGGCTGATGGCATCTTTTTCCATATCCGACAGTTCTGCCATGCTGCGGCCGTCTGCCTCGGCGGGCACAAAAACGGGGTCGTAGCCGAATCCGCCGCTGCCGCTGCCGGCAAAGGCGATGGTGCCGGGGCATTCGCCGCTTGTCAGAATCCTTGTGCCGTCCGGGAAGATGCAGCAGGCCGTACAGACGAAACGTGCGGTACGCTTTTCCTGCGGCACATCCTGCAAGGCGTCCAGAAGCTTTTCGATGTTTTTGTCGTCATTGCCGTGTTCGCCGGCATATCTGGCAGAATAGACGCCGGGCGCACCGTCCAGCGCATCCACCGAGAGACCGGAATCGTCCGCCACACAGGGCATCCCGCTTTCACGGCAGCCGCTCTCGGCTTTCAGGACGGCGTTTTCCTCGAAGGTCTCGCCCGTCTCCTCCACGTCCGTCAGCGCCACGCCGGCTTCCTCCGCCGTGAGAACCTCGACGCCCAGCGGAGCAAGGATGCGTGCAAGCTCGGCACGCTTTTTCTTATTATGGGTCGCTAACAAAAATTTCATGCGTTTTCTCCGTCTTCGGTCGATTCTGCCTTGGGTTCGTCCTGACTGTGGTCGGGCATGGGCACGTCAAACAGTCCTTCGGCAAAGGCCTCTGCGCTGAAGGGCTGGAGATCGTCGATCTGTTCGCCGACGCCGACAAACTTGACGGGAACCTTGAGCTCGTTCTTAATGTTCAGCACCACACCGCCCCGGGCTGTGCCGTCCAGCTTGGTGAGGATAATGCCGGTCGCCTCGGCGACATTGAGAAATTCTCTGGCCTGATTGACGGCATTCTGACCGGTGGTGGCATCCAGAACCAACAGCACCTCCCGGTCGGAGTAGGGCAGTTCCCGGTCAATGACACGGTAGATCTTGGCAAGCTCCTCCATCAGGTGCTTTTTGTTGTGCAGTCTGCCGGCGGTATCGACAATGATCACGTCCGCATTCCGGGCTTTGCCGGCAGAAATGCTGTCGAACACGACCGCCGCCGGGTCTGCGCCCTCCTTGTGCTTGATCATGTCCACGCCTGCACGATCCGCCCACTCCTGCAGCTGCTCGATGGCAGCGGCACGGAAGGTGTCTGCCGCAGCAAGGATAACCTTTTTACCGTCCTGCTTAAAGTAGTGCGCCAGCTTGCCGATGCTCGTCGTTTTGCCGACGCCGTTGACGCCGATCACCAAAATGATGGACGGCATGGTGATCATGCTGATCTCTTCGCCGCCGCGCAGCATATCCGCCACGATCTCCTTGATGGCCTTTTTGACCTTGTCCGCCGTGCGCAGATTTTCTTTTTGTGCACGCTCACGCAGCTGGGCGACGATCTCCTGCGCCGTGTATACGCCCACATCGCCCATGACAAGCACTTCCTCCAAATCGTCGAAGAAGGTATCGTCGATCTCCACCTTGCCGTAGAGCATATCGTCGATAGCGCTGGCCATGCTTTCTCTTGTTTTTTTCAGACCCTTGCTGATCTTTTGAAAAAGTCCCATGCTTTTTCTCCTTTATCCGTAGTGGGAATCAATCGGATTCCAGCACATTCTTGGTAATATCCTGAATCGTTGTGCGCACGGAGGCATCCCTGCCCATAATGCGCTTGATCTCCTGCAATGCGTGGACAACGGTGGAGTGGTCACGCCCGCCGAAGGCATCGCCGATGGCCTTGGTGGACATCCCCGTCTGTTCGCTGACGATGTACATGGCGATCATGCGCATGCGTGCCGTCTGGGCGTCCCGCTTTTTGGAGCGGATGTCCGCAGGATTGGCGTTATATGTACGGGCAGTCTCCTCGATGATGCGATCCACCGTCACCGTTTGGGGACGATCCTCGTTGAGGATATCCTTGATGGCGTTCTGCACCGTGACCATGTTCGGCATGGAGCCGTGGATGCTGACCACCGCCTTGACCTTTTTGACGGCGCCCTCCAGCTGACGGACGTTGTTCTTGATCTTGTCCGCAATGAACTGCACCACATCGTCCGAAAGCTCCAGCTCCAGCGCCTGCGCCTTGCGGCGGACGATGGCAATACGGGTCTCCACGTCCGGCGGCTGGATGTCGGCGATCAGCCCCATCTCAAAGCGGGTACGCAGCCGCTCCTCCAGGGTGGCGATCTCCTTGGGCGGCCGGTCGGAGGTGAGGACGATCTGGTTGCCGGCCTGGGTCAGGGTGTTGAAGGTGTGGAAAAACTCCTCCTCCGTCGCAGGCTTGCCGGCGATAAACTGGATGTCGTCCACCAGCAGAACGTCTGCCGAGCGGTACTTTTCATGCAGAGTATTCATGGCGCTCTGTCCCATGCGGATGCCCTGAATGATCTCGTTGGTAAACGCCTCTCCCTGGGTGAACAGGATCCGTGCCTCGGGATTGTTGGACTTGATCTCGTTGGCGATGGCGTTGAGCAGATGCGTTTTGCCAAGACCCGAGCGACCGTATATGAACAGCGGATTGTACGCCCCGCCGGGGTTCTGGGAGACGGCCTGTGCCGCCGCATGCGCAAACTTGTTGGAGGAGCCCACAACGAACGTGTCAAAGGTGTTTTCCTCGGGCGCACTCTTTTCCGCATCGGCCGCATCCTCGGATTTGCGGATGCCGTCGGACAGCTCCAGCACGATCTCCACCGGGAAACCCAGCACCTGCTCAAAGGCGTCGTGCAGGACGCCGGTGAATTTCTGCTCGATCACCTTGCGCTTGAAATCGGCGTTCACCGCAAGCATCACCGTGCTGCCGTCAAAGGAGACGGGGCTCAGATCCGCCAGCCATACTTTATACACGATGTCCGAAACTTTGCCTTGGATCACTTCCGCAACCAACAGCCAGAGTTCTTCAAACGAATTCATTTCCTCTACCCCTTTACACAACCTGAAAGTGCGCTACAGCACAAATACCCATCTTATGATTTACAGTTTATTATACCACACAAAAAAATCCTTTTCAACTTCTTTATATTGTGGACGAGATTGGGTAAATGTCAATTTGTTGTAAAAGGCGGTATCAGACTGTCAATAAAAGCGCCCGAGCGCATACACGACAATGCAGAAAAGCTCCCTTTGCGCCTGTGCATGGAAATACAGGATATCTTAATGAAATCTTAAACTTTTCATGATTGCTTCTTAAAAATTGATTCTGTATACTATACATTGTCGGACGCAGATCCGACAGGCTTCACTCCGATGTGGTCCTCCGTCTTTCTCCAAAGCGCTTCACACATCGGAGACCCCCTTTTCGCCGTGTGCGGATTACCCCTTTCCGCACACGGTTTGCAGCATCCCCCTCCGCTATCCCCAAGCGGAGTAAAATAAAACGACCGACAGTTTTTCAGAAAGGAGGCTTTCCAAAGAAAACGTGAACGGAAACCAAGGCAGCACTGTTTGATATCATCGTCCCGGTATCGGCAGCGCTGCTTTTCCTATACCTTATATAATATATATTGACCTTTTGAAATCTTTGGTGTATACTGTTGGTATCATTTTTTCGGAGGCTGACACCATGTATTATTCCATGAACATTGCAGGCATCGAGCATAAACTTCCCCTGTGCAAGGTCACGGACGATCTGTACATCGGCGCCTTTGTCGTGTTCGGCAACGCAAAGCTGACGGTGGCTTGTGCGAGAGAGCTGCTTAAGATCGCACCCGACTACGACTACATCATCACCGCCGAGGCGAAGGGCATTCCGCTGGCGCACGAGATGGCACGCCAAAACGAGGACGAGACCTACTTCATTGCCCGCAAGTACCCGAAGCTGTACATGAGCGGCGTTTTTGAAGCCACCGTCCGCTCCATCACCACCGACAAGGTGCAGACGCTGTATCTGGACACGGTGGAAGCGGAGCAAATGCAGGGCAAGCGCATTCTGATCGTGGACGATGTGATCTCCACCGGCGAATCCCTCCATGCCCTCGAGGAGCTGGTCAAAAAGGCCGGCGGCAACATCGTCGGCAAAATGGCCGTCTTAGCGGAGGGCGATGCGCAGAACCGCCCGGACATCCTGTACCTGGAAAAGCTGCCGCTGTTCAACGCCGACGGCACGGTGAAAGCGTAACTTTTTCATCACCAAACACGCAAAATGAAGCCCGGAAGAATCCGCACAAAAGCGGAATTTTTCGGGCTTGTTGGTTTATGCAATACGATATATATTATGAATTAAATTTACTTTGACAAAATTTGGAATATCTGCTATACTAAAAATAGATTATAAGGAAAGGAATGGCTGCCATGACATCCCGCCGTCATCGCTTCTTGAGGCTTGAATCCTTCGTTTTGACCATCGTATTCTTGCTATGCATGAGCGCACCGGTTTATGCTTCTTCTCACGATCTTCCTATTGAATATCTTTGGAACAAGTACGACTACATGAAGCCGCAGCAGCTGCTCTATAATGCTCTGCCCCATGAGTATTTGGCGGGGTACTATTCCGAGGACGGCTCCGAGATCACAATTAC
>JAQXLO010000147.1 GCA_029012165.1 Oscillospiraceae bacterium
CGGGCAAAGGACTTGGTGATGACCGCCTTGACGCCCAGATACAGCGGGACAAGTGCGGCGTGTTCACGGGAGCTGCCCTGACCGTAGTTGGCGCCGCCGATGATGATGGCCTTGCCCTCCTTTTTGCAGTTTTCTGCGAAATTTTCGTCACACTGACGGAAGCAGAACTGCGAGAGGAACGGGATGTTGGAGCGGTAAGGAAGAATCTTGGCGCCGGCAGGCATGATGTGGTCGGTGGTGATGTTGTCGCCGACCTTCAGCACAGCCTTGGCTTCGATGGTCTGCGCAAGGGGAGAAGTCACCGGGAAAGGCTTGATGTTGGGACCGTATTGGATCTCCACGCTGTCCATCTCCTCCACGGGAGCAGGCAGCTCGATGAGATTGTCGTTGACAAGGAACGTATCGGGCATTTCGACCGTGATGTCGGTGTCGCACGTTGTGGGGTCGGTAAACACGCCGGTGATGGCGGACACGGCGGCGGTTTCGGGGCTGACGAGGTAAATGCCGGCGTCGGCGGTACCGCTTCTGCCCTCGAAGTTGCGGTTAAAAGTGCGCAGGGAAATGCCTTTGGAGTTGGGGGACTGTCCCATGCCGATGCACGGACCGCAGGCGGATTCGAGAATACGGGCGCCGGCGGAGATCATGTCGGACAGAGCGCCGTTGAGAGCAAGCATATTGAGCACCTGCATGGAGCCGGGTGCGATGGCGAGGCTGACGTTGGGTGCGACTTTTTTGCCCTTGAGAATCTTGGCGACCTTGAGCATATCAAAAAGAGAAGAGTTGGTGCACGAGCCGATACAAACTTGGTCAATGGCGATGCTGCCGATTTCGGAAACCTTCTTGACGTTGTCGGGCATATGGGGCATGGCGGCAAGAGGCTCCAGCGTGGAGAGGTCGATCTCCACTACACGGCTGTACTCGGCGTCCGCATCGGGCTGCAGCTCCGTCCAGTCCTGCTCACGACCCTGCGCGCGCAGGAAATCCTTCGTCACCTCGTCCGAGGGGAAGATGGAAGTGGTGGCGCCCAGCTCAGCACCCATGTTGGTGATGGTGGCACGTTCCGGGACGGAAAGGGTCTTGACGCCCTCGCCGCCGTATTCGATGATCTTGCCCACGCCGCCCTTGACGGACAGGATGCGCAGCACTTCGAGGATGATATCCTTGGCGGCAACGTAGGGACGAAGCTTGCCGGTGAGCTTGACGAGGATGATTTCCGGCATGGTGATGTAGTAGGCGCCGCCGCCCATGGCGACAGCCACGTCCAGACCGCCTGCGCCCATGGCGAGCATACCGATGCCGCCGCCCGTGGGGGTGTGGCTGTCGGAGCCGATGAGCGTTTTGCCCGGAACGCCGAAGCGCTCCAGATGTACCTGATGGCAGATGCCGTTGCCGGGTCGGGAAAATTTCAGACCGTGCTTTTTGGCACAGGATGCGATGAAGCGGTGGTCGTCTGCATTTTCAAACCCTGTCTGCAACGTGTTGTGGTCGATGTACGCAACGGACAGTTCCGTCTTGACACGCGGCACACCCATAGCCTCAAACTCAAGGTAAGCCATGGTGCCGGTGGCGTCCTGCGTCAGCGTTTGGTCGATGCGCAAAGCAACTTCGCTGCCGGGCGTCATATCGCCGCTGACGAGGTGGCTCTTGATCAACTTTTGACCGAGCGTGTAACCCATAGTCAATTCCTCCTAAAATCTAATATAACATACCTATTTTAAAGGAAAGCGTGCGTAATGTCAATAAAAGGAGAAAATAATTTTTTGCATAGTCCCTTTGCCGCCGCAGAAGAAACAAATCCTTGCAGCGAATGGATTTGCGTGCTATAATGTCTACCGAACAAATGCCGGCACGCCGTCGGCATTTATGAAAAAGCAAATTTTTTGGTGTCCGTATTCATTGAAATGCCGTCTTGCGGTGCGAAGCGTTTGCACCGCAAGTGCAAGATTTTGCAGAAAAAACTTGCACTTGGAGCAAAGCGAATATCGTTGATTGTGGATATATAAGGATTTTTGCTTTGTTCAGCAGGCGTTAAAATAGGCGGCATGGAGGCGTGTGCAATGGTTGGAATGCTCGGTGTTTTGGTCAATACGGGGACGGTACTGGTCGGCAGTCTTGTGGGACTGCTGTTAAAGAAAGGGATCCCCGAGCGGGTGTCGCAGGGGATTATGGTCGCCATCGGCCTGTGTACGATGTATATCGGCATCGACGGTGCGCTCAAGGGCGAGAATACGCTCGTGCTGATTGTGTCCATGGTCGTGGGTACCCTGATCGGTACATTGCTCGATTTAGACGGCAAGCTGAACCGATTGGGCAATTACGTCGAAAAGAAAATGCGCCGTCCGGGCGAAAAGACCTCTGTGGCGGAGGGGTTTGTGACGGCGTGTCTGCTGTTTTGTATCGGAGCGATGACCATCGTCGGCTCTTTGCAGGCGGGCATGACCGGCGACAACGAGCTGATTTTCACCAAAGCGACGCTTGACCTGATTTCCTCGTGTATGCTCGCAAGCACGCTCGGCATCGGCGTGACGCTCTCGGCGGTGTTTGTGTTCGTGTTTCAGGGTGCACTGGTGCTTTTAGGAATGTTGTTGAAAAACTGGGTAATTGACGAAGCGATGATCGCCGAGATCACCTGCGCCGGCAGTGTGATGATCATCGGTCTCGGCTTCAACATCGTGGGGCTGTCCAAGTTCAAGATCATCAATATGCTTCCGGCGGTGGCACTGGTGCCGCTGGTCTATTGGGCGGCGCAGTTCCTGCCCCTCTGATGTGAAAGCAATAGCCGGGAAAGGCACCGATGCATAAATCGGAAAACCTTTCCCGGCTGTTATTTTCTGAAAAATCACGGGCAGAGCCTGTCGGTCTCCATGTAGCGAAAGCCTGCGTCATACAGCGTCTTGGCGTCCTTGACGCTGTCCACCGTCCACATGGAAACGGGGATGCCGGCGTCTACGGAAGATTGCATCGTCTCGACGGTATTCTTTTGGAAGTTGCAGGAAATCCAAACGTTGCCACCGAGGGATTTCGCTTCGTCGATAACGGTATCGGTGATCTCGTTGCACAGGTACCATAGTTCCATGTCCGGGGACAGCGCACGGATATACGCCAGCTGCTGCAAATCAAAGCTGATGATCATCGCCTGCTTGGTCAGACCTTTTTCGGCAACCATGTCCAGCAGGGCGGGGATGCCGTCCATTTTGGGGTCTTTGATCTCGATCTGCGGGCGGGATTCGGTGCCCACAAACAAATCGAGGTACTCTTCCAAAGTGGGGATGCGCAGTGTGCCGTATTTACGCAGTCCGTGACCGCTCTTGACCTTGTATTGCAGTAAATCCTCGTAGGTGGTCTCGCTGATGTTGACTTTGCCGTTGTACCACTTGCCGATGTTGTCGTTGTGGCTGATGACCCATATGCCATCTTGGGTCTGGCGAACGTCGGTCTCCACTGCGTAGTAGCCCATGTCAATGGCCAGCTGATAGGCGGGAATGGTGTTTTCGGGCGCCTTGGCATTGACGCCTCGGTGGGCGGTGAAATAGATGGGATCCGCTTCACTGCAAACGCCCCGCTCCGATATGCTGGGCATGGGCAGAATGTTGTAGAACACCAGATCGGCGGCAGCCATCAGCAGGGCAAGAATGCCGGAAAAGAAACGTTTCATTTTTTTACTCCTGAAAAAAGCCCGCTCTGTGGCGGGCGTAAATTTTATTCAGCTTTATTCAGCTGCGGTTTCGGCTTCGGTGGGTTCCTCCCAAACGAAGTCGTTGAAGCTGCGCTCCTCACGCAGGGTGAAGGAAACGTCCGTCTCGCCCAGATCGGCAAGGGAACCGCAGAAGCTGACAGAAGCGGTGACGGAAGCGTTCATCACATAGTTCAGGGAAAGCACCTGATTGGTCTCCTTGTTGACACGGGCAAAGATCTCGCACTCGTCATAGGAAACGTTGTAGTCACCGACCTCCACAGAATCCTTGTAGTCGGTGAAGGTGTCCAGCACCTCGCTCTTTTCGATGTTGAAATCGAAAGCGTTGGAAACGGAACCGTTGCGCTCTGCGCTGTTTTGCAGGACGATGTGCACATCGTAGACGTACTGGTCATCCTCCACATCGGTAAGCTCGGCGGAAACCACATCTGCTTCCGTCAGGCGGCTGACCGTGTCGGTGCCCTTCAGGGGAAGGAAATCGTTCAGATTCTCGCCATACTCTTTGGAATCCTTGACCTTTTCCAGTGCCTCGGAGAAGGACTTGGCAAACTGAATCAGTGCTTTTGCTTCCGCAGTGTCGCCGGTGTCCACATTCTTTACATCGTAGGAGCGGCTGGAAGAAACGCCGGGTCTGGAAGCTTTGATGTTGTTGACGACCTTGTTGAAGTAAGCCACGACCTGCGCAGTGGTCTCGGGACGTGCTTCCAGTGCGACGGCGGGACGCTCGGTGGTGGTTTCCTCCTCGGCGGGTTCGTCAAAAAGGGAACAGGACGCCAGGGTGAAGATGGTTACAACAACCATCAGGACGGCTGCGATTTTTAAAAGTAACGATGTGCGCATAATACAGAAACTCCCTTCCAGTGATACATATTATTGTAGCATAACCGTGAATTTCTGTCAACTGCGAACGGGCAAAACCGCAAAAAAGATTGACATGGGGCAGAACTTTGGGTACAATGGTACTGTACTTCTATAGGAGGCTAACAAAATGCAGCGAAAAAGAAAGAGCAATCGGTTCGCAGGCGCCTGCATCGTCCTGCTGACGGCGTTGGTCGTCGTGGTGGGACTGGCTGTGGGACGCCAAAAGCAAGCGATACAAAAGGCGGAGGAAAGCGGATTTGTGACATCCTCCACAAGGGAGGAGACGCAGGCGCTGGGGAAGTTTGACAATTTTTACCCCACGGTGTCGATTGATTACAACGAGGCGGCCGAGACTGCGCCGGCGTTCCCGAACACCACGACCGGATCGACGGGCACCGCAGGCACCGTTTTCGACCCCACGGCAACCATTCCTGCCTCCACAACGAACACAACGACGGGCACGAGCACCGGAACCACCGTGCACAGCTACGGCACAGGGGACAACTATGCCTATGCCTACGCCGGCTTCAAGCCGCAGGCGGCCAACATGAATGTGGACTACACCCTGCTTTTGGTCAACCGCAACTACATCCTGCCCCAGGACTATTCCCCAGAGCTGGCGGAGGCGGTGAAAGGCTCCGGCGTGCGTATGGATGCCCGTGTGGCGCCCTATTATCAACAGATGTATGACGCCGCCAAGGCGGATGGCATCACGCTGACACCTCTGTCCGGGCATCGCAGAATTTCCACCCAGAAAACAAACTTTGAAAACAAGATTCAGAAATATGTCAACCAGGGTTACAGCAAGGCGGAGGCCACGCAGATGGCGGCGAAGATCATCCTGCCCCCCGGCACAAGCGAACACAATGCGGGCATTGCGATGGATATCATCTCGCTGGATGTGGAGTTTGAACAGACGCAGGCGTTTCGCTGGCTGCAGGAGAATGCGGCGGACTACGGTTTCATCCTGCGCTACCCCAAGGACAAGCAGGGCATCACGGAGATCACCTATGAGCCGTGGCACTGGCGGTATGTGGGCGTGGAAAACGCCAAAAAGATCAAAGCCAGCGGCCAGTGCTTGGAGGAATATCTGGGCGTTCGGTAAGCAAAAAAAGCAGCACTACTGCATTCCGAAAGGGGTGCAGTTCTTTTTTTGCGAAAAAATTTCAATTTTTTGCAAAAAACATCGAACCTTTTCCCTCCATCGTTTGTCTTATAGGTGTACAGCACAGGAAAGGAAGAGAAAAAATGACAGCGTTACTCATTTGCAGTTTTGTTTTCGTGCCCACTGCGCTGGGCATCGGCATGGCAATGGTGGGAGAGATCCGAAAAAATTACGAAAACACAAAACCGTTCGCATGGTTTACCGGGAGAATGGGTGCAGGTTGCAGGAAAAGGAGATGAAACTTTTGCGGATTCATCATTGACAAAACAGAGTATAGACTATGCAATTCTGTGGTGAGATATAGAGAAAGTTCATCGACCGCTTTCACTTTTTACGAATATTGGGAAACAATGCTTCCCTCATCCCTTGCGCTTTACAGCGTGAGGGTTTTTCTGAAAAAAACAGAGAAAAAGAAAGCCCGCATCCCTTTCGGGGTGCGGGCGATGCATTTGGGAAATTAGAACCAGAAGGTACCGAAGATCATCCAGATCAGATACTGCCACCACTTCATCTTGTAAGTGACCTTACAGGTTGCAGTCTGTCCATCGGGAGAGGTTGCAACGATGGTCGCAGTTTTGTTCTTGCTGAGGATGCTCATGCGAACGAACTTGACGTTACCGTTATCGTCAACGGTGAAGGCCTTGTGCTTGCCATTGCTCTTGACTTCGTACTTGGTGCCTTCCACGGAGGAGGTCAGCTGGAATGCTGTCTTGCCGCGTCTGCCATAGGTGACGGTGACGGACAGCGCCTTGCCGGGCTTCTTGTTGATGGAATCGGTCAGGGTAAGCTCTGTAACGGGCAGCTTGTCGATCTTGCGGGTTTGTTCGACGCCGCAGACGCTGCAGGTGCGCTTCTCAAGACCTTCTTCCTTTTCGGTGGCTTCCTTAACAACAGTCCATTCGCCCCAATGGTGACCGGCTGCAGGAATCTCTTCCTGCGCAGTCAGAATGGTGCCGCAGACGGAGCACTTCACGCCGGCGGTCAGACCGGTTTCGGTGCAGGTCGCTGCCTTGCCGGGAACGGTCAAAGGTGTGTGCGGGATCATGGGAATGACTTTCTGTGCAACGAGGATCTCGCCGCAGACAGCACACTTGGAGCCGGAAGTCATACCGGTCTTGGTGCAAGTTGCAGGAATCTCGGAGGCGATCAGAGTAGGTGTATGGGCAATCTTTTGGACAACTTCCTGCGCCTTGAGGATCTCGCCGCAGACAGCGCACTTGGAACCCTCGGTCAAGCCGGTGGAGGTGCAGGTGGCAGGAACGGCTGGAATGACGGAAGGCGTATGGTCAATTGTCGGTACAATTTCCTGCGCCTTGAGGATCTCACCGCAGACAGCACACTTGGAACCCTCGGTCAAACCGGTGGAGGTGCAGGTGGCAGGAACAGCAGGAATGACGGAAGGCGTGTGAGCCAGTTTTTCAACGACTGTCTGTTCCACAAAGATCTTGTCGCAGTTTGCACACTTGGAGCCCTCGGTCAAACCGGTGGAGGTGCAGGTGGCGGGTACTGCGGGAACAACCGTGGGAACGTGATCCTTCATGGGAACTTCTTCCTGCGCAGTCATGATCAGACCACAGACGTCACACTTCATACCGGCTGTCAGACCGGTGGAGGTACAGGTGGCTTCCACAGCAGGAATGATAACGGGCGTATGGGCAGTCATCGGAACGACTTCCTGCGCAACAAGAATTTCGCCGCAGACGGAGCACTTGACGCCGGCGGTCAGACCGGTGGAGGTGCAGGTTGCGGGAACAGCGGGGATTTCTTCCTCCGTGTGGACATGTGCCGCACCGAAGGTGACTGCGGTCATTTCTGCCGTGTATGTCTGGTCAAACTGTGCACAGACATCGTACAGGCTGTTGGCGAAAGGATGGTTGCTGCCGCCGCCAAGAGCCGGGGTGGTGCCGTCTGCCATGTAGCCGCAGGCACGGGGGACACACAGCTTGTTGGTGCGGGTGCCCGCAGTGGCATACCAATCGGACGGGCAGCCGACCAAGGAGGTCACGGAACCGTCGGTGGGAATGCTCTCGCTGGTGGTCAGTGTGATGGAGCCGACAAGGGTGTTGTCGAGCTTCAGCGCAACCGCATTGGCCTTGGCCTTCGGTGTGCAGTTGTAGATGACGTACTTGAACTGGTTCATGTATGCGTCATTTCTCAGTGCAGCGGGATAGCAGCCTTCTGCGCAAATGAGCGTGTCGCACTCAATGTCGTAGTTGCTGGTAACGGTTCTGCTGACGCCGGAAAGGTTCAGGATGCTGCTGGAATTGCCCTCGGAGGGATCCAGTGCACCGGGGAATGCAGTGGTATTGTAGGAATAGATCTCTTTAACCGTATTGCCATCCTCTTCATAGGCCTCGAAGGGAGCAAAGTAATTTGCGTCAAAGACGATGGGCAGGCAGAAAGTGGCAAAGTAGTAATCGGTGGTCACATAGATGCCGAAGGTGATGTCGTCGCCGGGCTGTACGGAGAGGTTGTTGTCAGCGGTGATCTTTACGCCGTTGACAGCGGTGGGAACCACGGAAACCTTTACGTTGGCCTTGGATTCCGCACGGTTGACGGCCACGGGATATTCGCCGGATTCGTCGAAGTAGCCCAAAACGGTCGCATCATAGCGGGGATCCTTCTTTTCGATCACCATCAGGCGGGTCAGCTCTGCAGTTGCAGCATTGACAGCGGCAGAACTCTTTTCACCCTCGTAGGTGTAGCCTGCAGCGGAAGCGGCAAGGAATGCGTCGGCGTCCTTGTAGCTGCCGCCAAGGGCGCTCGCAACCCACAGGATCGCTTCGTCGGTGTAGTAGTACAGGTTGACTGCATCGGGCAGAGCGCTGATCGCAGCTTCGAGAGCGGCAAGCTCCTCTTCGGTGGCCGCCTGGCTGGGATCAAGATTCTTTTCGTAGACGGCGATCACTTCAAAGTCGCCGATTCGATCCACGATGCCGCCGTCGAACTTCTCGCCGTTGATCGCCCAATATTTAAAGGTATAGCCTTCCTTGGCGGGCGCTTCGGGGAGGGTGAGGATGGCGCCGTAGTAGTACTCGCCCTGCTCATAGGTGGTATAGGTGCCATCGCCGTTGTCGATCTTGAAATCGAAGGTGGACTTCACTCTGTCGAGATAGACCGTCAGTTCGGTGCCGGACTCTGCAAGCGTAGCGGAAGTGACGGAAGCAGAGGAAACCGTGAAGCCGGTGGTCAGATAGTCCTCAGCGTTGACGGAAACGACTTCGCCGATGGTGCCGGTTCTGGTTTCGGGTGTGCCGGCCACATAAGCGCCGGTGGTGTCCATGGTATAGACCGTAACGGTGTAATTGGCTTCAGTTGCGGGAAGCTTCTCAATGGGACGGGTCTCCGTTTCGCCGCAGACAGAGCAGACACGCTTTTCAATGCCTTCCTCGGTCGTGGTCGGCTCTTTCTCAACCGTCCAATCACCCCATGTATGACCAAGGGCAGGGATAGTATCCTGTGCAGTCAGAACGGTGCCGCAGACGGAGCAAACGCTGCCGTCGGTCAGACCGGTTTCGGTACAGGTGGCCGCCTTGCCTGTCACGGTAGAGGGTGTATGGGCGATCATGGGAATCTCTTCCTGCGCAGTCAGGATCTCGCCGCAGACGGAGCACTTCACACCGTCGGTCAAACCTGTCTCGGTGCAGGTGGCTGCCTTGCCGGGGATGGTTTCTTCGGTGTGACCCGCAGCGGGGATCGCTTCCGTCTTGGTCTCGTTGCACTTGGAGCAGGTGAAGGTTCTGACGCCGTCCTCGGTACAGGTAGCGGCAGTCGTCACTTCGCCCTCGCCCCAGTCGTGCTCGCACTGCTCGGGAGCGGCTGCGCCGACCACACACGCGAACTCTGCGTTTCTCATGTCATAGCCATGACCGTACTGGGTCTTGTTGACGCCGGTGTTGATATCGGCAACGTCCACAGAGGTGGTCTTGAGCATCTGGCAGATGGGATCCGTGCCGGCAGTACGCAGTGCCAACAGCGGGATGCCGAGGGTCGTCGAAGCACCGTTGGAATCTGCGCCTTCCTTAACTCTCAGCTGGAAGGAGAAGTAGCAGTCATACGGAACCTTGATGACCTGGTCACCTGCATTGTTGCCAAGACCCGTACCGAACTGTACGATGACCTCATTATATTTGGCATACTCTGCAGCCATGGGGCTGTTCAGCTTCGCCGTGCCTTCCGCATAGCCCTGCTTCATGAACAGCGGGAAGAGGGAGATGTAGTCACGGGATGTCATTTTGTTGTTCTGGCAGATACGGCCGCCGTTCGCTTCGGTGAGCAGTGTGTCGTAGAAGCTGGCGGGCTCGCCGCTGCTGTTGAGGGTGTCCGAGCTGGTCTTGACCTGACCGTCGTAGGTCTTGATCAAGCCTGCCAAGAAACCGTCGGTGTTGTCCGTTTTGGTAGTACCATCCTGTTTAACAAGCTCAAAGTAGGTGCTGTCAAAATAGACGGGAGAGGAGACGAACGTGGTGTAGAAGTCGGTGCCGAAGCTGACACGAACCTCGACCAGATCGCCGGGGGACAAGGTAGAACCGTTTTCTACCTTTGTGCCGTCTTTGTAGATGTCTACACCGTATGTAACAGTGCCCAAGCCCTCAGCGGGCGCACGGAGACCGGAGTCGCCGTCGTTCCACAGAGCGGAACCGGACACGGAAAATACGCTGAACGTCATCAACAAAGCAAGCAGCACTGCGAGAGAACGTTTTGCCATTTTCATGTTTTTTCCTCATTTCCTTAAAAATTTTAGAAAAGAGATCTTTCCTTGTGCACAGTTTACCACACATGCGCAGAAAAGTCTACATTTTTTCGCAATTTTTCTGCAATTTGTCTATACATTTATTCAAGCACATATTTCCGCTTTTCAGGGAAAAACTAACGGCAAGAATTTATACAAAGGAGGGCTTCGGATGGCAATCCCCGAAAAAGAATATGACCAAATGACCAAGCGTGCCTCACCCCCTTCGCCGAAGATGATGAACAGCATCAAGGCATTTTTATTCGGCGGCGGCATTTGTATGCTGGGGGAGGGGCTTTCGGCGCTGTACACGGGTGCAGGACTGGCGAAGAAGGATGCGGACCTTTTGGTGCCGGTCACGCTGATCGTGCTCACTGCGATCCTGACAGCGTTCGGCGTATTTGATAAAATTGCGAAACACGCCGGTGCGGGGACGATCGTGCCCATTACCGGTTTTGCCAATTCCATAGTATCCCCGGCGCTGGAGTTCAGCAGCGAGGGACACGTTCTCGGTACGGGTGCGGAGATGTTCCGCATCGCAGGACCCGTACTGGTTTACGGCAGTGCGGCAGCGGTGATCTATGGATTTATCTACTGGATTTTCCGCTGACAAGGAGGACAAAATGGCACAGAGAATCGGGACACAGACAATCCTTTTGCCGCAAGGGGTCGCAATCATCGGCTCTGCGGCAGTCGGCACCCCGAAGGAGGCGCAGGGACCGCTGGGGCAGGAGTTTACCTATTGCTTCCCGGACGCCACAGCCGGGGAATCCACATGGGAAAAAGCGGAGAGCACGCTGCACAAAGAGGCGATCAACCGTGCCCTGCAGGATGCGGCGATCCCGCCGGAACAGGTACAGCTGCTGCTGGCGGGGGATCTTTTGAACCAATGCATCGGAACCACCTTCGGCATTCGTGATCTGCAAATTCCCTTTGCGGGAATGTACGGCGCCTGCTCCACCATGGCGCTGACTCTGGCGATGGGTGCGATCCTGACGGAGTGCGGCGTGGTGCAGACGACACTCGCATCCACTTCGTCCCATTTCTGCTCTGCGGAAAAGCAGTTTCGTATGCCCTTGGAATACGGCGGACAGCGGCCGCCCACAGCCCAGTGGACGGCATCGGCGGCCGGTGCAGCGGTGCTGGCTGCACAGGGAGAGGGACCTCGGATCCGTGCGGCTATTTTTGGCAAAATCATGGATTACGGCATCAAGGACGCCAACAATATGGGCGCAGCCATGGCGCCGGCGGCGTGTGATACGATCGCCGCATTTTTGCGGGACACCAAGACGTCCCCGCAGGATTACGATATGATCCTGACGGGGGATCTGGGCAGTGTGGGCTCCACATTGCTTGTGGAGCTTTTGCAGAAGGAGCACGGAATAGACATCCGCACCATCCATGCAGACTGCGGGCTGATGCTGTATGATCCGCAGACGCAGGATGTACACGCAGGCGGTTCGGGCTGCGGCTGTTCCGGGTCGGTGGTCTGCTCCTATATTTTGCGCCGCCTGCGGGAAAAGAGTCTGCGGCGGGTGCTGTTTGTGGGAACGGGGGCGCTTCTGTCCGGGGTATCGTCCCTGCAGGGGGAGAGCGTTCCGGGGATCGCCCACGGCGTTCTGCTGACGAGTGAGGAGGACGATTCATGAAAACATGGGTTCGGTGGCTGCAGGTGCTGGAAACGACGGAAAAGCTTTTGCGCCTGATGCGTGCGGTGATCGGCATCGCACTGGTGCTGATGGCCTGCGGTGCGTTCCGAAACCGCAGATTCGGGTAAAGAAAGGGTAATGCTTGTGCAGGATACGATCCGTGGACGGCAATGGCGCAGTACGGTGCGTGCCGATGCCGGCAAACTGAAAAAGGCTTATCGTGCGGCCATGCGCAGCGGCGAAAAAAATGCGGCGCAGGAATGGCTGTGCGATAACGCCTATCTTTTTGAAAGGATCTCTCGGGAGGTATACAGATCGCTTCGGTTTCTGCCGCCGCTGCCTGCGGGCGCACACGACAAGCCGGGGCTTTTCGCCCTGTGCGAAGCGGTGTATGACGAGCTGCCGGAATGGACGCAGGAGGCACTGACAAAATATTTTTCCGACGCAGGCGTGACCAGTGCGGAGGCGGAGGCGATCCCCATCGTGCTGCAGGCGGTGATCCTGCACAGGGCGGCGCAGGGTTCGGCGGACGCTAAGGCGATCTCCAAGGCGGTGCGAATCCTGCACACGCTCCCGGACATGGATTTTGAGGCGCTCAGCTGTGCGGTCAGCCCGATGGAAAAGCTGCTGCGGCAGGATCCGAGCGGCGTCTATGCGCAGATGCAGGAGGCGTCCCGGGCGCAGTATCGGGGGCTGCTGCTGTCCTATGCAGCGAAGCACCGGCTGGATGCGGACAAGCATACGCAGGAGATTTTGGAGCGGGCACGTCAGGGAAAGACGATGCGTATGCGCCATGTGGGGGCGTACATTCTGCCGCCGCCTCCCAAGGCACGGGGCACATTCTTTCTGCTGTTGGAGGCGCTGCTGCCGCTGGCCATCTCAGTAGGCTTCGGCGTTTGGCTGCAAAGGGTTTACGTCCCCTTTTTGCTGGTTCTTCCGCTGTGGGAGATCACGGCAGGCTTTCTCATGCGTCTGTCCCAGCGTGGTGTACCCTCGCTGCGTATGCCACGCATGGAGATGCAGACCGTGCCGCCGCAGCGGCAGACGCTTCTGACCGTTTCCACACTTCTGCCTGCGGCGTCCGAGACGGAAAAGCTGCGGGAGCATCTGGAGCAGCTGTATCTGTCCAACGGGCAGGAGCACATAAAGGTCTGCCTGCTGGCCGACTTGAAGAATGCCGGCACTCCCGAAAAACCGGAGGATGCGGCGGATATTGCGGCGGCGGCACGGCTGATTGAATCCCTGAACCGCTGCTACGGCGGCGGCTTTATTTTGGCGATCCGTCCACGGGTGTATGCGCCAACGGAAGGCTGCTATTCCGGATGGGAGCGCAAGCGTGGCGCCATCACCCAGCTGGTACGGGAGATCATGGGGGATAGTGGCGGTTTTCTGCATCTGTCGGGAGACACGCAAACGCTGCAAAAGACCAGATATCTCTTGGCGCTGGATAGTGACACGCAGCTGCCCATGGATGCGGCGGTGCAGATGGTGTCTGTGGCGGCGCATCCCTTGCAGGAGGCGGTTGTGGATCGGCAGCACGGTGCCGTGACGGCAGGGTACGGCGTGCTGGCACCCAGAGTGTGTACCGATGTTTCTTCCCGGCAAACGCCGTTTCAGCGCATTCTCTGCGGGGACTGTGGTTTAAGCGTGTATGACAACGTGGTCAGCGAACGGTATCAGGACTTGTTCGGCGAGGGCATCTTTGCCGGAAAGGGATTGATCGACGTTCGTGCCTTTTACGCCGTGCTGGATGACAGCCTGCCCACAGGGCGTATTCTCAGCCATGACAGTCTGGAGGGCGGCTTTCTTCGGTGTGGGTATCTGTCCGATGTGCAGGTGTCGGACGGCTTCCCCAAGGATCCCCGCAGTTATCTGGAGCGCTTGGGTCGCTGGGTGCGCGGCGACTGGCAGAATCTTGCGTTTGTGTTTCAAAAAAGTTCCCTCAATGTCCTTTCCCGCTACAAGCTGCTGGACAATATGCGCCATTCGCTGACGGCGGCAGTTCGCTTGGGGGTATTGCTTGCCTGCATTTTTTTACCGCCCGAAGTTTCCGTGTGGGCGGCGGCTGTCTGTGTGCTGTCTGCGGCGGGCGGCGACTTTGCCGCCGCTGTACGTTCATTGTTTGCAGGCGGCTTTTCCGCCGTGTCCCGACTGTTCTATTCGCCTGCCGTGCCGACGGCGTTGGGCGATCTGCTGCGTGGATTTGTGCGCATTTTGCAGCTGCCGCAGGAGGGACTGCGCTGTGCGGTGTCCATCGTGCTGGCGCTGTACAGAAGCTTTATCAGCAAAAAGAGACTGCTGGACTGGACGACCTTTGCCCAGTCGGATGCAGGCGGTTCCGCTCGCCGAACGCTGGCGGACTGCCTGTGGATTGCGGCGGTATCGGCGGCGCTTTTTGTTTCCGGCAAGCCGCATTTAAAGCTGATCGCCCTGCTCTTTTTGGCGGATATCCCGTTTCTTTTGCTCTCGGGTAAGCCGACTGCACCGCAGACACGGCAGCTTTCTTATCTGGAGCGGGACAAGCTGACGTCCTATGCGGCGGCTATGTGGAATTTCTTTGCGGAAACCTGCGATTTCCGCAACAATTATCTGCCGCCGGACAACATTCAGGAAACACCCGTGTACCGTGTGGCGCACCGCACGTCGCCGACCAATATCGGACTGATGCTGCTGTGCGTGCTGACGGCAAGAGATTTCGGCTTCATCGACAGCGCAGAGCTTTGCCGCAGACTGCAAAACAGCTTGGGCAGCATCGAACAGCTGGAGACGTACTGCGGCAATCTGCTCAACTGGTACGACACACAGACGCTCAAACCCCTGCAGCCGGCGTATGTTTCATCGGTGGACTGCGGCAATTTTTTATGCTGCCTGAAGGCGCTGCAGCAGGGACTGGGGGAATACACGGCGCAGGAGCCGGCGCTGCAGGGCATCGTGGATCGTGTGCAGCATATCCTTGACAATGCGGATCTGTCTGTGTTCTATAACGAACGGCGCAAGCTTTTCCATATCGGTTTGGATCCGGCGAGTGGAAAACGCTCCGATTCCTACTACGATCTGCTCATGAGCGAAGCACGCATGATGGGATATTACGCAGTTGCCCACCGTGCCGTCGAAAAAAAGCACTGGGCGGCGCTGTCCAGAACCATGAGCAAGGTCGGGCGCTATATGGGTCCTGTCTCGTGGACGGGGACGATGTTCGAGTATTTCATGCCCTATCTGTTCCTGCCGTCTCCATCGGGCACTCTGGGGTACGAAGCGCTGAAATTCTGCGCATGGTGTCAGAAAAAGCGGGTGCGGGGGGATGTACCCTTCGGCATTTCGGAGAGCGGCTTTTATGCGTTCGACAGAGATTTAAATTACCAGTACAAAGCACACGGCGTGCAGTGTCTGGGACTGCGGCGGGAATTGGATGCGGAAACGGTCATCTCACCCTATTCCACGTTTTTGCTCATGCAGCTGGAGCCGCACGCCGCCCTGCGAAATCTGCGGCGTCTGGAAAAAATGCAGATGTGCGGACGCTGGGGCTTTTATGAGGCAGTGGACTTTACCCCTGCGCACACTGGCGGCAGACCCTATGCGGTGGTGCGCAGCTACATGGCGCATCATGTGGGCATGAGTTTGCTGGCGGTGAACAACGTGCTGCAGGACGGTATTTTCCGCAGGCGCTTTATGCGGGACAAGGAAATGCGTGCGGCGCAGAGCCTGCTGCAGGAGGGTGTGCCGACAGATGCCTACGTTTTCAAAAACAAGGCGACACGGGAGACGCCGCTGCCGAGGGAACGGGTGGAGGCGCACAAACGGGAGATCACGGACGCATCGCCCATGGCGCCCAATGCCCGGGTGTGGACAAACGGGGAGTTGTCCCTTTGCGCATCGGATGTGGGTGCATCCAAGGCGGTGTATCGTGGCGTGAGCCTGTTTCGGCACAGTACCGACCTTTTGCGCCGGCCGCAGGGACCGGTGGCGGTTGTGCAGACCGAAAAGCTTTCCCTGCCCTTTGCGCCCATGGTGGATTACAGTGTACAGGGAAAATATCGCTGTACGTTTTCCGGGTCGGATGTGCGTTATTTCGCTTCGGCACAAGGCATTTCCATGCGTGTGCGCATCAGCGTGCATCCCGAGACTGCGGCGCTGCAATACACGTTCAGCGTGCGCAACAGCGGCAAACAGCCCCTGTCGGGAGACTTGCTCTTTTATGCAGAGCCGTCCCTAACGGCGCACGAGGAGGCGGAAAATCATCCGGCGTTTTCCAAGCTGTTTGTGGAGGATCGCTTCGATGAGCAAAATCGTGTGTTTCTGTATCGCAAGCGGGAGCGAAACGGCAGCCGGGGCGTTTGCATGACAGCGGGATTTTTGAAGCCGACGACCTTTTACAGCACCTGCGCCAAGGTGGCGGCGCTGCAAACGGGGTACGGAATCGGCTCACTTCTGCGGGGCAATGTACGCTTTGAAGCGTGTGCGGGCGGGGGAGAGTGCTGTCTTGCCGTGCAGGTTCCGTTCAAACTGCCGCCCCACGGCACTGCGGAGTGGAGTTTTGCTGTGACCGTGGCGTCCACACAGCAGGAGGCGGTGCAAAAACTGCTAAATCTGCGGGAAACCGGCGTCCGAAAAGGGGCAGGCAGTCTCTTCCGTGACGGCAAAATGGAGTCGGTGCTGTCGGAAAAAATGCTGCCGGGCATCGTGTTTGGCGTCCGGGATGCGGAAAATGTCCGTGCTTTGCGGCAAAACGGTCTGCCGCTGCGGCATATCTGGCGGTTCGGTGTCTCCGGGACGCATCCTGTTATTTTTAAGGAGATCACGGACGCACAGGAGATGTCCTCGGTGATTCCCTATGTCCGTGCAGTCAGCCGCTTACAGCGTGCCGGTTTCTACTGTGACCTGATTTTGGGATACACGGAAGGGGGCGAGTATGATTCTCCCGTCCTGCACGCTGTTCGGAAGATGCTGCGGGAGGAGCACGCACCTGCGGACGGCATCTATCCCGTGAATCTGACGCAGTTTTCCGAAGTGGACAAACAGTTTCTGCAAAGTGTCAGTGTTTTTAGCCTGCATGAAACGCAGACGCCGCCGAAACCGATAGAGATATGTCCGGTCAAGGACTGCAAATCCACCGCAAAATCTGTAAAGCTATACAGCTTTACAGATGACAAAATAGACATCCCCAAAAAAGGAGAAAAGCCTTATTTACCATGGTGTTTGGTGCTTTCCAATCCAAACTTCGGTACCATGGTATCTGACAAGTCTTTGGGCTTTACATGGGCAATGAACGCCCACGAGAACAAGCTGACCCCTTGGGAGAATGATATTGCTGCGGACAACCGGGGAGAACTGCTCTTATTATGCGAAAACGGAAAATACTATGATCTTTTGCGCTGTGCCGGTGCCGAATTTTCTCCCAAGCAGGCGCAGTGGACGGGAAAGGTCGGCACACTGTGCTACCGTGTGCGGGTGGGTGTGCCGGAACGGCTGCTCTGCAAGCGCTGTACCGTGGAACTGTGGCGGGAAAACGGCGAAGAGGCGCCGGCAGAGCTGATCTATTACACCGAGCCGATTCTCGGCAGCGGGCAGAGGGATGCGGAATACGTGCAGGCGGCGGAAAGGGAAAACGGTCTGTTGATTCGCAATCCCTGCGCTGTCGTTCGTGGCAGTGCTTATTTGTCCGTGGACGGGGGTGCAGACGCCGTTTATACGGACAGAGGCGTTTTTTGGTATGGCGTTTCCTGCGAGACATTTGCCTGCACCTGTGCGGCTGTGGCGAAAAAATTGCCCGTTGTTTGCGCAAAGGCACAGACTGTGACATTCAACTTTTCCTTTGCAGTCAACGAATCTGCCGCATTGCATATGCCGAAACTTCCCCCGAAGAAGCTGCCGATGGCGGGCAGCATTACCGTTCAATCCCCACAGGCGTCCTTTGACCGTATGGTCAATGTTTGGCTCCCGTGGCAGATTCGCAGCTGCCGTATCCAGGGCAGGACGGGGTTTTATCAATGCGGCGGTGCATGGGGATTTCGTGACCAGATTCAGGATGTTTCCGCATTTCTGATGACGGATCCCGATTTGGTACGCCGTCACATCCTTCGGTGTGCGGCGGTGCAGTTCAAAGAGGGCGACGTGCTGCATTGGTGGCATCGGCTTCCGCCGGAGGATGGCGGTCTGCGGGGCGTGCGCACCCGGTATCGGGACGATCTGCTTTGGCTGCCGTGGCTCGTGGGGCAGTATGTGCACGTCACGGGGGACGACGGCATTTTGTCCGAATCTGTGCCGTATCTCACCGCAGAACCGTTGACAGACAAGGAAAATGAGCGTTATTTTACGCCGCAGATCGGCGCCGAAAAGGGTTCTGTGCTGGAGCATTGCCTGCGTGCTGTGGACTATGCACTGCAAAAAGGAGAGCATGGTCTTTTGCTGATCGGCGGCGGGGACTGGAATGACGGCTTTAATACCGTCGGTATCGAAGGAAAGGGGGAGAGCGTTTGGCTGACCATGTTCCTGATCGTTGTGCTGCAAACCATTCTTCCCTATTGTCCCGAAGAAAAGTCCGTGGCGTATAAACAACAGATACAGACGCTTCGTCAGGCAATCGAACAGAATGCATGGGACGGCGATCACTATCTGCGTGCCTTCATGGATGACGGTACCCCGATCGGCGGCAAGGCTGGCGAAGTATGCCGCATCGACAGCGTGGCACAGTCCTTCGCTTTTTTTGCAGGGCTGTCCGAAGAGCGGACGAAAATTGCCTTGCATACCGCAGAACAATGGTTGACAGACAAGGAAAAAGGAATCGTCAAGCTGTTGGATCCACCGTTTACACAGGACGGCATCCGTGCCGGATATATCACCGCCTACCCGCCGGGGATTCGGGAAAACGGCGGTCAGTATACCCATGCGGCCGTGTGGCTGTGCGATGCGCTGATCCGCTCCGGCAGGGCACAGGCGGGCTATGCCATGTTCCGCAGGCTTAATCCATCCGCTTTTTGCGAGGATGCGGTGCGATGTGCACGCTACGGCGGGGAACCGTATGCCTTGGCAGGGGATATCCCGACTGTGGAGAAACGTATCGGGTGTACAGGCTGGAGCCTTTACACCGGCTCAGCGGCATGGATGTACCGCACGGCGGTGGAGACGATCCTCGGTGTGCACAGGGAAGGGAACAAGATCACTCTAAAACCCCATATTATCGACGAATTACTTCCATTAAATATAAAAATTGTAATAAATAACACAGAGATAAATGTGAAAATAGAAAAAAAGGAAGCAAAAGCCATGATTGTCCGAGGACAAAAAGTGGAATCTCTTCCCCTGAACGGCACTGTATATCATGTGAAATTAGAATAATAAAAGCAACGATCGCATACCCGATATGTAAAGGGAATAGCTTTACATGTCGGGTATATTCTTTTTTGGAAGGAAAAATAAAATTTTTTGGGCAAAATTCCAAAAAACACTATACATTTATAATATAATGTGCTATCATTAGAAATGAAAAAGCGTACAGCGACTGCCGGGTTTTGTGCTGCCCTGCGTTCCTTGATGTTATCCACGAAAACTGTGGTCGTGATTTGTGCAATATGTATAAATTGCTTTTTTGATCCGAAAATACATTGACAAATTGAACCGTTTGGATTATAGTTTATTTAACCGTAAAAGTGGCGTTATGGGGTTCACTATGTCCATTTCCAACCGCAAAACCCCTATAACTTGTGCCGCAGACACGTGGATTCTATGGAAGGGGCGTGGTCCTTTGAGGATGCCGGAGGCGTGCGACCGGCGAACCCACCGCACGCATTTCAGGTCGGATACGATGAAAGTGTATCAATATACTTTGGAGGTGTAAACTTTGAGAAAATTCAGTAAAGTTCTCAGCGTTCTTTTGGCGATGGTTCTTGTTTTCTCCGCCGCATCCATCGGCGTAGAGGCACAGTACAGCGCCTATAAGGACAGCGCAATCACGAGCTACGACTCGATCGACAAGCCCATTCTGACCATGGATCAGTATGCGTCCATGGCGATGGACGAGGTTGACCGTATGCTTGCCGAGGAGAATATCAAGGTGGACTTTGACCTTGCAGGTCTTTTGACCATCAGTGCAGACTTCTCCTCTATGGACAAAGCTCTGGACTCCATCGCCAGTGTGTATGCAGACATTGAAAGTTTGCTGCCCACCATCGGCGGCGATGTGCAGAAGCTCAAATTTTCGGCACTTCTGAATGCTCCCCGCAGAACCACTGCCGGTAAATCGGATGCGGACATTCTTGTGGCTCTGTTCCAGTTCTTGGCGGACAATGCGGCCATCGTCGCAAAGGTTCCCTACGGCTCCGTAGAGAACGGCGGTCTGGATCTGGGCATTCTTTCCGGATTCGTTGATCTGGGCGACAAGCTCAACATCGAAAAACTTGCCAAGAAAGCCCTCGCAAAGATGGTATGGCCCGACACGCCGAAGGATCAGCTGGATCTGACGCTCACCCTTGACGAGTATGTCGAGACCATGATCAACCTGATCTGCAGCGGTGAATATTCCAGAACCAAGAGCAACACCATCAACAAGATCATGGATGCGATTCAAAAGTATGTTCCCGGCATCCAGAATCAGGTGAACTTCCTGTCCGATTCCGTCTATGATGTTGTCGAGGCGGCTGCACGCATTGCCCTGAACAACATCGGCGTGCCCATGGGCAACAGATACCTTCCCGTTGCCATCGGCAAGCTTTGCGGCTTCTCCTACAAGAAGACGGAAGTACCCGGCGGTCTGACGCAGTACACCTTTGCCAATGCCAACGAGGCCAACAGCCTGACGAAGCTCTTCCGTGTTGCCAAGGATTCCAGCGGCAACATCACCGGCATCAGCTTCAACCTTGGCGAATTCGATATGTCGAGCTGGGGCACGGAATCCTTCGTGGAGCACTTCAACGACATTGCCGGCCAGATCGTAGAGGCGGCGCTGAATCCCGACCTCGGCATCACTTGGGATTACTCCAACGGCAATGCAAGCCTGAAGGGCAACCTCATCACCATCGCAAGAACGGTTCTTTCCGACACCAGCCTGACGGAGGAGCTCTTCTCCAGCTATGTGGATGTTCTCTCCCCCGCAGAGGTTGCAGCTCTTACGGATGACCAGCTGGTCGCTTATGCGCTGCGCTCCATCTTCAACGGCTCCATCAATGCCTGCGATATCCCCTCCAGCGTGGACACCACCATCGGCGTTGTCACTGAGATGGTCAAGGTAACGCTTGCAGACGAAGTGCCTTCCCGTGACTACTCCGATCTGGACGCTTCTCTCGACAGCGTGGTTTCCATGCTTCTGGACTACGCAGCCATCGGTCTGAACCAGGTCACCAATATGCAGATGGAATTCGGCATGACGCCGGAGGACTTCTCCAATGTGGCTATGGATTGGGTCATGGAGAACTACGGCGGTTTCGTTGCAGACGTTCAGGGCAACAACGGCTGGGAGAAGTTCAGCTACATCATCTTCAACCTGATCCCCGCCAACTGGCTGCCCTACAGAGACGGTGCAGAGAGAGACAACATCTACGACATCGTCTTTGAAGATATCGTCGGCAACGTTCTCAACTTTGACCTTGCCGGCATTCTGGATCTGCTTGCAAGAAACCCCGACGGCGAGCTGAACGGCACCATCGTCGAAGTCCTTCTTGCCCGTGTTTCCGGCATCATCAACTACGTCATCCCCGGCGTCTTTGACGAAACCTACGACTACAGCCGGCTGGAGAATCTGCTGGACAGCAAATTCCTGAGCGGCCTGATCAAAAACCTGCTGACCGGTCTGTATGACAGAGTGGATACCCTCATGCCTTCTCTGCTTCCGCTTCTGTGCTCCATGCTTGATCTGAGCACACCGGCAGAATTCGGCTATCCCTACGTCAGCTTGGAAGACAACTCCACGCTTGACCCTACCATGACTTCTTCCTTCTATATGTACAATGCATCCAGCGGTATCAACACCAATGCTACCGACAAGTATGGCAACACGCCTGCTGTTCCCGATGCTCTGTACAAGTATCACATCCGTTCCATCGAAACCAACAACGAGGATATCACCGTTTCTCCCTCCTCCAACATCTACATCAACGGCGGTACCTCCCAGACCTTCAGCTTCGTCGGTGATCTTTCTGCGGCACAGGATACCGTGCTGAAAGTGACCATCACCTACGACGTGCTGGAAGAATCCGGCAACGTGATGACGCCCACGCCGCTGACGGCTACCAACTACTGCTACATCTCCTCTGAAAAGGATGACGGCAACGAGAGAACCAAGGCGGATGCGAACCCCGCCGGCAACCTGCACCTGATCTACTACAAGAGTGCGAAATACATGACCGTCGATGACCGTCTGAGCAGTCTTGGAGATTATTCCATCGACCTGCAGAGAAACGTTTCCAAGAGTTCCTCCCTGCACACCATGGATGCAACCTTCAGCGTCACATCCGTAACACTGGATCCCACCCTTGAGGGGGCAGGCGTTTCTGCGAGAACAGGCTATAGCGTCAGCACCACCAAGAAGGGCGGTACATGGGAGTACAAACCCTACATTGTTTCCGACACGGAATCCAAGATCGGTGATGTGCTGTCCAACGGTGTTTACTCCAACGACTTCCGCTTCAATGCCACCAGAACCGAGGAGCCTTCCGAAAACATCAGCTTCTCCCAGTATGTCTGCGTTTACAAAGACTTCGGTCTGCCGAAGCTGCTTGCCGACGCAGTCAATGCAAACCGTCAGCAGGCCAACTACGGCACCGGCGACTACGAGGCTGAATATGTGGACTTCTACAATGAAAACGTAGAAACTCCCGACATGGTTAAGACCACCGTCAACGGTGCAGAGGCATGGGATCGTTACGAAGCCGCTGTCGAAGCCGCTGCCGCAATCGTCTACCGTCCTCGTTTGGTGAATACCTTCCTGGATATGATTCCTCTGTATGAGGATGCTGCCCTTGAGCTGTACACAGCTACGCAGGAACTGGAGGCTTGCTCCGTTTCCAGCGGTGTTGCAGGCGTTCAGGCGACCCTCGATTCCATCATCGTTCCCGATACCTATCTGGACGATCTGGGCAACGAAGTACACTATGACTACGATGATGCACGTCACACCTATTTTGACAGATGCGACTACATCAGCTACACCTACAGCAACTTCAAGAGCGAAAAGAGAGATGCCGAGAAGCTGATCGCTGCTGCAGAGCAGGGTGAATCCGTTTCCTCCATCAAGGCAGCATACACGCAGCACAGACTTTCTCTGTATGCTTCCCGTTTGATTCGTACCCGTGCGTACACCACGCACCTTGATGCTGCGATCGCCAAGTATGCGCCCGTCTACAATGCGGGTCAGGGCAACTACTCCGCAGAATCCTGGAGCGCACTTGAAAGAGCATATACCTTCGCAACGGCCGTGGCAGCAGAACCCATCGGTACCGTGATCAGAGGCACTGAAAACCTGGAAGGCGACGGTCTGCGTCAGTCCAAGGTCAACGAAGCGAAGAACCAGCTCATCCGTGCAGTCAAGAGACTGAGCGAATCCACCACCGTGGACTACACGCTGCTCAACGGCATGATCTCCACCGCTAAGCCCACATACGATGCAGGCGCAGCGAACTGGACGGCTGTTTCTTGGGCAACCTTCACCGCAGCTTATGAGGCGGCAAAGGCTGTTGTTGCGCAGAATCTGGAAGATTCCGAAGCCAACCGTACTGCAGTACAGAACGCATACAATAGCCTCAAAGCGGCATTTGAAGCACTTGCTGAAAACACAGCTCCCGGCTCTTGGGAGTTGGCGGCTCCTGATGAGGATATGATGGTTCCCGATCTGGGCGTTCTCGACTATGTTGATGAGGACTTCGGCATTGAGAAGCACTTCATGGTCGGTATGTACGACTGGATGCCCGGTGCATACGATTACTACTTCGTCCTTCCCGATGGCTGGTACATGGAAACCACGCCGAACGAATACGGCGCCACTGAGGCAACCGGCGCTGTGACAACGATCTACGATGCACAGGGCAATGCGATTGATTCCCTTGAGCTTGTCCTCTACGGCGATTGCTCCGGCGACGGTTCAATCGATTCCACCGACAGCGGTACGCTTGTTGCGGCAAATCAGGGCAGCGATCTCATCGAGTGGAATGCTTACTACATCATCTTCCCCTACGAGTTCAGCTATTCCTTCGCAGCCGATCTGGATCACAGCGGCGTTTTGGATGCCGAGGATACTGCTGTTCTGATTCAGCATGTACAAGGTGTTTCCATGATCAATCAGGCATGGGCACAGGATGGCGACGCTACTCAGCTTCCGTTCTAATTCTCAAGCACATTTAATCTACTTCCTGCCGGCCGCACACCGGTCGGCAGGGGAATCTCATAGGGAGGAAAATAAATGAAAATTATGAAAAAGGTCGCAACTGTATTGCTTGCGCTCCTCCTGGTGATGAGTACGATGTCGCTTGGCGCCTATGCCGCTGGTGAGACCGGCACGATCGGGATCACCCTTACAGCCGACAAAACGAAGAACTTATACCCCGGCGATATCGTTACCTTCACGATCAACATCAAGAACAACTTCAACTACGTTTGCATGCGTTGGCCGGTCATGTTTACCGCCAAGGTTTTCGAGCCTGTGATCGCCAACGACGGCAATGGTGATACCGACTACTGCAATGTCAGTGGTTACGGCAGTCTCTCCGGTGTGGATTCTGTTCTGGAATCCGGTGAGCTTCCGTCCACCAGTGAAGCGTTCGGCGGTACATACAGCAAGACCAACTACAAGGGACTTCTGATTCAGTGGACTGGCGGAACGTCCAGCTCCGGCATTGCGTACTATCACGAAGAGAACGGTTCTGATTGCATTCAGTTCCAGCTTCGTGTTAAGGATGCACCAACTGCCACCAGTGCAACGGTCATTATCCCGACCACTACCCAGTGCAAAGGCTTCTTCTACTATCAAGCGATCACTGATCCTGCGGACATCTCCACCCTTTATAAGATGTCCAGCAGCACCTGTACCGTCACTTCTACCGGTGCTTCGCTCTCTGTTTTCAAAGAGTCTGCCGGCATCAAGGCAAAGACAGGTACTGATATTGTGATCGATCCCGAAGGCTACATCTATGGCTTTACCGAGGCGGTTCGTGATTTTGCTGAAATCAACCCCAGCACCATTTCCAACTGGATCACCACAACCGGCGGTGCCACCATTACCCTTGACCTGAACAGTGCAGGTGCATACAGCACCGGCGCAGCCCTTCATGTTAAGGATGCGGACGGCAATGCGGTCGCCGACTATCAGATCGTCATCTTTGGCGACATCAACGGCGACGGCGTAATCAACCCCGAGGATGCTGCAGATTTGATTATCGGCTACCTGAATCTTGCAGAATGGTCCGAGGAGATCGAGCCGAAAGCAAACGCAAAATTCCTGTCCTGCGACACCAATGCAGACGGCATCGTTGAGAACTCCGACTACGGTCCTCTTGAGGTCGCCATGCGTGCAGAGGGTTATATCAATCAGTGTTATGATCCGAGCAATCCTCTGATTTACTTCAGCTGATTTTCGTTTTCTTTTGGGTTCATTTGCGTTATGCAATGCGATAAACCAAATAAGAATAGGAGGAAAATTCAACCAATGAAAATGGCAAAACGATCCCTTGCAGTGCTTTTGTCACTTGTGATGGCGTTCAGCGTATTTTCAGTGTCCGGTTCTGCTCTGTGGAACGACGGGGACTCCGGTCTCCGTGCACCTGCTGACGGTTTGGGCACTGTCACCTACGGCCTGGATGTTTACAAGGACGGCACTAAGGTCGAGAGCGGTTCGACCTTGTCCCCCGGCGATCTGGTCGAGGTTCGTGTCAGCTTCGGCACCGACTTCTACACCACGTTCATCTCCTCTCCCGTCTATTTTAACAGCACCTACTTTGAGCTTGTTAAACAGGATGGTACTACCAAAACGGACAACACCGACGGTTTCTTGGCAGGCTTGATCAAGACCTACGACGGTCAGGTCAAGACCAGCTCAGACACCCTCAACAGCAGCGGCAAGCCCGCCAGCTTCT
>JAQXLO010000148.1 GCA_029012165.1 Oscillospiraceae bacterium
AGACCGATGCTCGGCTCGTCCAGAATGTACAGAACGCCCATCAGGGAGGAACCGATCTGTGTGGCGAGGCGAATGCGCTGACTTTCGCCGCCGGACAGTGTGCCGGAGGAGCGGGCAAGGGTCAGGTAATCCAGACCCACGCTGGCCAAAAACTGCATTCGGTCACGGATCTCCTTGAGGATCAGACGGGCGATCTGCGCATCTCTGGGGGAAAGCACCAGCTCGTCCAAAAATTGCAGCGCTTCGACGATGGACATTTGCGTAAATTCGTGGATATTGATGCCGCCGACGGTGACGCTGACGATCTCGGGCTTGAGTCTTGCGCCGCCGCAGTCGGGGCATTTCTGCGCCGTCATGACCTGCTCGATCTCGGTCTGCGCCCATTCGCTGGACGACTCCTTGTAACGGCGCTCCAAATTGGAGATAATGCCCTCAAAGGGTGCATTGTAACTGCCGGTGCCGTATTCACTGCGGCGTGTCATGGGAATCTTCTTTCCCTTTGTGCCGTAGAGCAGCGCATCCATGCCGTCCTTCGGGATATCGCAGACGGGTGTGTCCGTGGTGAAATGATACGCTTCGGCAACAGCTTCGATATACATCTGCACGATGGTGCCGCCGTCGGGGTACGTCCAGCCGGGCGCCTGCAAGGCACCCTGCCGCAGGGACAGCTTTTTGTTGGGGAAGATGAGGTCGGGATCGACCTTCATAAACACGCCCAGACCCGTACACTTCGGGCAGGCACCGAAGGGGTTGTTGAACGAGAACATTCTCGGCTCCAGCTCGCCGATGCTCACGCCGTGGTCGGGGCAGGCGTAGTTCTGGGAAAACAGCACTTCTTCCCCGTCCACAACGTCGAGCAAAAGCAGTCCGCCGGACAGGGAGGTGGCCGTCTCCACGGATTCGGCGAGGCGGGAACGGATATCCTCCTTGACAACCAGACGATCCACCACGACTTCGATGTTGTGTTTTTTGTTTTTGTCCATGGTGATTTTTTCGGACAGGTCGTAGAGAATGCCGTCCACACGCACACGGACAAAGCCGTTTTTGCGGGCAGACTCCAATTCCTTGACGTATTCGCCTTTGCGCCCTCGGACGATGGGGGCAAGGAGCTGGATCTTGGTGCGCTCCGGGTAGGAGAGGATGCGATCCACGATGTCATCCACGGTCTGCCGGGCGATTTCGTGCCCGCAGACGGGACAGTGGGGCACACCCACACGGGCGTACAAAAGACGCAGATAGTCGTAGATTTCCGTCACCGTGCCCACGGTGGAGCGGGGATTTTTGGAGGTGGTTTTCTGGTCGATGGAGATGGCGGGGGACAGTCCCTCGATGGAGTCCACGTCGGGCTTTTCCATTTGCCCGAGGAACTGCCGTGCGTAGGAGGACAGGGACTCCACATAGCGCCGCTGTCCCTCGGCATAGATGGTGTCAAAAGCGAGGGAGGATTTGCCCGAGCCGGACAGACCGGTGAAAACGATCAGCTTGTCCCGGGGGATCTCCAAATCAATATTTTTTAAATTATTGGCCCGTGCGCCGCGAATGGTCAGATTCATTTGCTGTTCCTCAATTTCTCAATTTGATCCCGCAGATAGGCGGCGTGCTCGAACTCCAAAATCTTGGCGGCGGCACGCATCTCTGCGGTCAGCTGGGCGATGCGTTTTTCCTTGTCGGCACGGCTCATCTGTTTGGTATACTCTTTCTTTTCGCCATCTTTTCCGCCGGAGATCTCCAGAATTTCACGCACATCCTTGCGGATGGTCTGCGGGACGATGCCGTGCGCTTCGTTGTAGGCTTGCTGCTTTTTGCGCCGGCGTTCCGTTTCGGTAATGGCTTTTTCCATGGAGGGGGTCACGCAGTCGCCGTAGAGAATGACGGTGCCGTCCGCATTGCGGGCGGCTCTGCCGATGGTCTGGATGAGGGAGGTTTCCGAGCGCAGAAAACCCTCCTTGTCGGCGTCGAGGATGGCGACCAGCGACACCTCGGGGATGTCCAGACCCTCCCGCAGCAGGTTGATGCCCACCAGCACGTCGAACGTGCCCAGCCGCAGGTCACGGATCAGCTCCATGCGCTCGATGGTATCCACATCGTAGTGCATATACCGCACCTTGATGCCGTAGTTGTCCAGGTAGTCGGTCAGATCCTCCGCCATCTTTTTGGTCAGTGTGGTCACCAGCACCCGCTCCCTGCGCTCGATGCGCAGGTGAATCTCCGAGATCAGATCCTCGATCTGACCGTCCGTGGGTTTGACGATGACCTGCGGATCCAAAAGCCCTGTAGGACGGATCACCTGCTCGGCGATACAGCGGCTCGTCTCCCGCTCAAAGGCGCCGGGGGTGGCGCTGACAAATATCTTTTGCCCGATCTTGTCGTAAAATTCGTCAAAGGTCAACGGGCGGTTGTCGTAGGCGGAGGGCAGACGGAAGCCGAATTCGATCAGGCTGTCCTTGCGGGAGCGGTCGCCGCCGTACATGGCACGCACCTGCGGCAGGGTGACGTGGGATTCATCCACAAACAGGATGAAGTCATCGGGAAAGTAGTCCAGCAGGGTGAAGGGCGGTGCGCCCGGTTCTCGTCCGGACATGATGCGGGAATAGTTTTCGATGCCCTTGCAAAAGCCCGTTTCCCGCAGCATTTCGATGTCGTGCAGGGTGCGCTCCTCGATGCGCTGGGCTTCGAGGAGCTTGCCTTGGGCGCGGAACCACTCCACACGCTGCTGCATTTCCTCGTAGATCTCGCTGATGGCGGACTCCATTTTCTCCCGGGAGACCACATAGTGGGAGGCGGGATAGATGGCAACATGGGACAGGGTATTGCGCACCTCGCCGGTCAGCGCATGGATTTCGCAGATGCGGTCGATCTCGTCCCCGAAAAATTCGATGCGAAAGGCGTTTTCGTTGGAGTATGCGGGAAAGATCTCCACCGTGTCCCCCCGCACACGGAATTTGTTGCGGGTAAAGGAGACATCGTTGCGCTCATACTGGATCTCCACCAGCTTTTCGATCAGCGCATCCCGGGACTTCTCCATACCGGGGCGCAGGGAGATGACCATACTGCGGTAGTCGATGGGGTCACCCAGAGAATAGATGCACGATACGCTGGCGACGATGATAACGTCCCGGCGCTCGGAGAGGGCGGAGGTCGCCGAGTGGCGCAGCTTGTCGATCTCGTCATTGATGGCGGAGTCTTTTTCAATATAGGTATCCGTGGTGGCGATGTACGCCTCCGGCTGATAATAGTCGTAGTAGGACACGAAATATTCCACGGCGTTTTCGGGAAAAAACTCCCGGAATTCCGAGCAAAGCTGTGCCGCCAAAGTCTTGTTGTGGGCAAGAACGAGGGTGGGACGGTTGGCTTTGGCGATGATGTTGGCCATGGTAAAGGTTTTCCCGGAGCCGGTGACTCCGAGAAGCGTCTGTTCGGCATATCCGTTTTTCAGCCCCTGTACCAGTGCGTCAATGGCCTGCGGCTGGTCGCCCATGGGGGCAAAAGGGGCGTGCAGTTTGAATTGATCCATATATCTACCTCAGATAAACAGTGCTTTAAAGCGGTTGTTGGCAGCCATGGAGAAGCAGTCCTCTCCCGCCACCACGATATGATCGGCAAGGCGGATACCCACGCCGGCAAAGAGATTGGCGATCTCCCGGGTGCAGGCAACGTCCTCGGAGGAGGGCACAGCCACGCCGTCGGGGTGGTTGTGGGTCAGCACCGCCTGCACGGCATTGGTGCGAAAGGCCGCTTCCAAAAGGGCACGGCGATCCAACTGCACCTTGGTGGCGGTGCCCAGAGAGACCTTTGCGCAGCCGAGCCGCTGTCCGTTGGCGCCGAAGGACAAAAGATAGGCACACTCCGCCGTCTCACCGATGAACAGGGAGCGCACATAGCCTTGCAGGGCTTCCGGCTCGGACAGGGAGATTTCGTCCGGCAGCTTGCCGGCGCTGTATTTTTTGGCGATCTGGGGCATCAGGGACAGGAAGGTGGCGGTGTACATCCCGACGCCCTTGACCTTGCACAGCTCCTCCACCGGGGCGTCCAAAACGCCCTGCAGGGAGCCGAAGGTGTCGATGAGCGCATGGGCAGTGACGTTGGTGTCCCGCTTGGGAATGGTGTAAAACAGCAGAAGTTCCAGCACATTGTGGTCGGAAAAGCCGTCCAGACCGCTTTGCAGAAAGAGACTGCGCATACGTTCCCGGTGCTTTTCGTGGGGATGGGCGTACTTTTGTGCTTCCTCCATGGGCACAGCCTCCTTTTGACAAATCAGTGATTTTTCCAAGTGGACGGGGAAAACAGAACCAGCATGGGGAACAGCTCCAGTCTGCCGGCGAGCATGGTGAAGGACAAAATGTACTTGGAAGCGTCCGCAAACAGCCAGTAGTTCCCGTTGGGACCCACAAGCTCAAGACCGGGGCCGATGTTGTTGAAACAGGCGGCGGCCGCAGTGAAGTTGGTAATCATATCGAAATTGTCAAACGCCGACAGAGCGACGACGGCGGCGGAGAACAGGAACAAATAGGTCGCCATGTACGTCAGTGCACCCTGAATGGTTTCCTCCTCCACACGTTTTCCGTCGATGCGGATGACGTTGACCGAGCGGGGATGGAGCATATGGCGTATCTCCCGCACGAAGGACTTGCACAGCAGGACGATACGCCCGACCTTTATTCCGCCGCCCGTGGAGCCGGCGCAGGCGCCGATAAACATCAGCAGAACCAGAACGGTTCGGGAGAAAACAGGCCAATCGTTGAAATTCGCTGTCGAGAAACCGGCGGTGGAGATGATGGTCATGACCTGAAAGAAGGCGTAGCGGAACGGCTTGAGCAAGCCCGGGTACAGGTGGCGGATGTCGATGGCGATGGTGAGCGTTGCCACAGAAACAATGCCGAGAAAACACCGCAGTTCCGTGTTGCGCAAAACGGGACGAACGTGTCCCAACAGCAGGAGATAGAACAGGTTGAAGTTCATGCTGAACAGCACGAGGAACAGGCTGACAACGGCGTCCACATAGACACTGCCGTAGTGGGCGATGCTGTCGTTCCAAATGCCGAAGCCGCCGGTACCTGCCGTGCCGAAGGCTGTGCACAGCGCATCGAACAGGGACATTTTCGGCAGCAGAAGAAGAATCTCCAGAGCCGTCAGGGTGATATAAATCCCGTACAGAATACGGGCAGTGGATTTGATGCGGGCAACCAGCTTGCCGACCACAGGACCGGGAACCTCTGCGCGCATGACGTGCATCAGACGCATGGAGCGTTCGTTGGCTCGGGGCAGGACGGCCAGCGTAAAGACCAGCACACCCATGCCGCCGATCCAGTGGGTGAAGCTGCGCCAAAAGAGCATGGATTTCGGCAGCGTTTCCACGTCCCGCAAAATGCTTGCGCCGGTGGTGGTGAAGCCCGACACCGTTTCAAAGAACGCATCGCAGAAGTGGGGGATGACGCCGGAGATCAAAAACGGCATGGCGCCGAACAGGGACAGCAGGATCCACGAAATGCCCACGATGACGAAGCCCTCTTTGGCATAGATGTTTCGGTTTTTGGGCATCTTGAAGGTCAGCGCCGTTCCCAGCGCCGCCAGCAGGACGATGGGCACCAGAAAGGCGATCAGGTTATCCTCACGGTAGATAAAGTTGCACAGCAGCGGCAGGAGCATCAGAGCGCTCTCCACACGCAGCATCTGCCCGATGAGATAGGCGATCATTCGTATATTCATAGCGTGCTCCTGTCAGTGCTCCAAGATGTCCCGCAGGTCGGACAAGGCTTGGTTGGTGGTGATGACGACCACGCTGTCGTGCAGTTCGATGGTGCTGTCGCCGTGGGGGAAAATGACCCGGTTGGAGCGGATGATACAGCCGATCAGAATGCCGCGCTTGAGATTCAGTTTTTTCAGCGGGACGTTCAATGCGGAGAAGTTTTCTGCGGCATTGAACTCAATGGCCTCGACCATGTTGTCGGCGATCTTGTACAGGGTGCGCACATTGCTGCCGCCGGAGTTGGAGCGTGCGCGCAGATAGGACAGGATATTGCCCATGGCGATATGCCGCGGAGAGACGACGCTCTCCTGCCCGATGGAGGACATCATGTTGATCAGGGACTGACGGTTGACCTTGGTGATGACCTTGTCCACATTGTTTTTGGAGGCGAACATGGAGATGATGATGTTTTCCTCGTCCATGCCGGTCAGGGAAACGCAGGCATCCACCGTCTCGATTCCCTCCTCCACGAGCACGTCGCTGTCCGAGCCGTCGGCCTGAATGACGGAAACCTTCGGCAAAAGCTCCGAGAGCACACGGCAGCGTTCCGGGTCGATGTCGATGATCTTGACGGCAATGCCGATCTCGCTCAGGCGGTGCGCCAGATAAAAGGCGATCTTGCCGCCGCCGACGATCATCACGGAACGCACGGGCTTTTGCAGGATGTGCAGTGTGCGGAAAAACTTGGACAGTTCGCTGTGGGAAGCGGCAAGGGTGATGCGGTCGCCGGATTGCAGCTGGAAGTCGCCGTCGGGGATGATGGCACGTTCGCCCCGGATGACGGCGCAGATCAGCACATTCGAGCGGAATTTGGCGCCTATGTCCCGGACAAAATGCCCGCAAAGGGGGTTGGCGGGTTTCAGAGCGATCTCGGCAAGATCCACCCGACCCTTGGCGAATTTCTCCACCTTCATGGCGGTGGGGAACTGAATGATTCTGGAAATTTCAAAGGCGGCGTCATATTCGGGATTGACCAGCATACTGATGCCCAGCTCCTGACGCATGAACGAGAGCTGGCGGGCATATTCGGGATTGCGGACGCGGGCGATGGTGTGCCGTGCGCCGAGCTTTTTGGAGATCAAACAGGCGAGAATATTCAGCTCGTCCGATCCCGTGGTGGAGATAAAGACGTCACACTTGTCCACATCGGCTTCCTTTTGAATCTCGCAGTCTGCGCCGCTGCCGACGATGCCGAACACATCGAAATGATTGACGGCGGCCTCCACCAGT
>JAQXLO010000149.1 GCA_029012165.1 Oscillospiraceae bacterium
CAACTATGACGGCGTGGGCATCGGCGCCATGCGGGATGCGCTCAAACAGCTGGGCTTTGCCGACGCGGAGGAAACCGCCATCGGCGCCACCATGGTCAAGACCGAGTACGAAAAAATGCTGGCGTCCGGGGAGCGGGATATCCTCATCTCCTCCTGCTGTCACTCCGTCAATTTGCTGATCCAGAAATATTTCCCTGCGGCACTGCCCTATCTTGCGGACACGCTCTCGCCCATGCAGATGCACTGCCGGGACATCAAGCGCCGTATCCCCGGCGCCAAGTGTGTTTTCGTCGGTCCCTGCGTCGCCAAAAAGGACGAGGCGGAGTACTACGAAGGCTATGCCGACGCCGTGCTCACCTTTGAGGAGCTGACCAACTGGTTCAAGGCGGAAAACATCGTCCTGTCCCAGCAGATGGATTCCCAGATCGAAAGCCGTGCCCGCCTGTTCCCCACCTCCGGCGGCATTCTCAAGACCATGAAGCAGGATGCTCCCGGCTACACCTATCTGGTGGTGGACGGCGTGGACAACTGCATCGCCGCCCTGCGGGACATTGAAGCGGGCAAGATCCACCGCTGTTTCATCGAGATGTCCGCCTGCGCCGGCAGCTGTATCTGCGGCCCCGTCATGGAAAAATATCACTACTCCCCCGTCAAGGACTATGTGGCGGTCACCAGCTTTGCCGGTCAGCTGGATTTCCCCGTGGAACAGCCGGAATCCGCCGATGTGCACAAAAACTTTGAACATATCGAGCGCCGCTCTCCCATGCCCTCCGACACGGAGATCACCGAGATTTTGCACCAAATGGGCAAGTTCCGCCCTGAGCATGAACTCAACTGCGGCTCCTGCGGCTACAACACCTGCCGGGACAAAGCCATCGCCATCTATCAGGGCAAGGCGGAGGTGTCCATGTGTCTGCCGTACCTGAAGGACAAGGCAGAGAGCTTCTCCGACACCATCGTCAAAAATACGCCCAACGGTCTGATCGTACTGAACGAAAAATTAGAGGTACAGCAGATCAACAACGCCGCCCGCAAGATCATGCACATCCGCTCCGCTTCGGACGTGCTGGGCGACCAAGTGATCCGTATTCTCGACCCCTCTGTGTTTATGGAGGTTCTGCGCACGGGCAGAGGCGTGTACGACCAGCGGGAATACCTGGCGGAGTACAAGTGCTACGTGGAGCAGACGGTTGTGTACGACCGGGAATCCCGCCTTTTGGTGTGCATCATGCGGGACGTCACGGACGAGGAAAGCGAGCGGGAAAAGAAAGAAAGCATCAGCCGTCAGACCATCGAGGTTGCCGACAAGGTCGTGGACAAGCAAATGCGCATCGTGCAGGAGATCGCCTCCCTGCTGGGTGAAACGGCAGCCGAAACCAAAATCGCTCTGTCCAAACTAAAGGAGTCGATTCAAGAATGAACGATCTGTGTGCAGACATCGGGTACAAAAGCATCAACCACTACGGCGAACAGCTGTGCGGCGATCATGTGGATGTGGTGGAGCAGGGAGAAAACTCCTCGGTGATCGTTCTGGCGGACGGTCTGGGCAGCGGCGTCAAGGCAAGCATCCTTTCCACCCTCACCGCTAAGATCATCTCCACCATGATGGCGCAGGGGCTGAAATTGGAGGAGTGTGTGGACACCATCGCCGCCACCTTGCCGGTCTGCTCCGTGCGTGGTGCGGCGTACTCCACCTTTACCATCATCCATTTGCAGCAAAACCAGTATGCCGAACTGATCCAGTACGACAATCCGCACATCATCTTCCTGCGAAACGAGGAGATTTGCGACTATCCCAAAACCGAGGTGCATATCGGCGGCAAAAAGATCTTCAAGTCCGTCATCAAACTGCAGGAAAACGACATCTTCATCGCCATGAGCGACGGCTGTCCCCATGCGGGCATCGGCATCTCCTACAACTTCGGCTGGAAGCGGGAGGAGATCGCCGAGTTCATGCAGTCTTTGGCGCCCGTCGGCTACACGGCCAAAACCCTTTCCACCATTCTGGTGGACGAATGCAACCGTCTCTACGGTGGCCAGCCCGGGGATGACGCCACCGCCTGCGTGGTGCGCATCCGCAAGCGTGAGCCGATGAATATGCTCTTCGGTCCACCGTCCAATCGGGACGACGCCGAGCGCATGATGTCGCTGTTCTTCTCCAAGGAGGGAAAGCACATCATCTGCGGCGGCACCACCTCCTCTATTGCGGCGAAGTATCTCGGCAAGCCCCTGCGTGCCACACTCAACTTCGAGCGCTCCGATGTGCCGCCCATTGCGGAAATCGAGGGCGTGGATTTGGTCACGGAGGGTGTGATCACCGTCAACAAAGTCGTGGAATATGCCAAGGATTACCTCGGCGCCAACGAGCAATACGAGCATTGGAGTCTCAAGCGGGACGGCGCTTCGCAGATCTGCCGTCTGCTGTTCGAGGAGGCCACCGACATCAATTTCTTTGTCGGTCGTGCGGTCAATCCCGCCCACCAGAACCCCGACCTGCCCATCAATTTCAACATCAAAATGAATCTGGTCGAGGAGCTTTCCAAGTGCCTTCGGCAGATGGGCAAACGCATTAAGGTCAGCTATTTTTAAGGAAGGAGTTCCGTATGCGAAAATTCGATACCAAAGTACAGTATCTCAAATATAAAGTCCTGCGTGAGGTGGCTCGCCAGCACTGGAACGGCACGCTTTTGCAGAACATCTGGAACATCCCCAAGACCATCGTGCCCGGCAAGGTACCGACCATGCGCTGCTGCGTGTACAAGGAACGTGCGATCCTTGCCCAGCGTGTGCGCATTGCCATGGGCGGTGACACGGACAACCCCAACACCATCGAGGTCATCGACATCGCCTGTGACGAGTGTCCCGCTGCCGGCTACGAGGTCACTGCCTCCTGCAGAGGCTGTCTGGCGCACCGGTGTGAGGATGTGTGCAAGCGTGGTGCCATTTCCTTTGACCACAACCATGTGGCGCACATCGACAAAAGCAAGTGCGTGGAGTGCGGTCAGTGCGCCAAGGTCTGCCCCTATACGGCGATCATCAACCGCAAGCGTCCGTGCCAGAACGCCTGCAAGGTCAAGGCTATCCGCATCAACGAGGACAACGCCGCCTGCATCGACAACTCCAAGTGTATCCAGTGCGGCGCCTGCGTGTACCAGTGCCCCTTCGGCGCCATCTCCGACAAGTCCTACATCCTCCCCGTCATTGATATGCTCAAGGAAAGCGAAGAAAATAAAAAGAACAAGGTCTATGCGGTGGTCGCACCGTCCATCTCCAGTCAGTTTTCTTATGCCAAACTCGGGCAGGTCATCACCGGCATCAAGCAGCTCGGCTTCCACACCGTGATCGAAGCCGCCCTCGGCGCCGACATGGTGGCACAGGCCGAGTCCAAAGAGCTTGCCGAAAAAGGCTTTTTGACCAGCTCCTGCTGTCCCGCCTTCGTGCAGTACATCAAGTCCGCCTTCCCGCAGATGCTCGAGTATGTTTCCCACAACCTATCCCCCATGGCGACGCTGGCGAAATACATCAAAAACGCCGAAGCTACCGCCAAGGTCGTGTTCATCGGTCCCTGCACCGCCAAGAAAGCGGAGGCACAGCTGGACACCGTCAAGCCCTATGTGGACGCCGTGCTCACCTTTGAGGAACTGCAGGCGCTGCTCGACAGCAAGGACATCGACATCACGACGCTTGCCGAAGACGTGCTGGACAACGCCTCCTACTTCGGCCGCATCTTCGCCCGCAGCGGTGGGCTGTCCGACGCCGTGGTGCAGGGTCTCAAGGAGCAGGGCCTGGAGGACTTCGAGCTGAAATCGTGCGTGTGTAACGGCATCGAGGAGTGCCGCACCGCACTGCTGAAAAAGAGCAAGAACGTTCTGAACGCCAACTTCATCGAAGGGATGGCGTGTGTGGGCGGATGCATCGGCGGCGCCGGCTGTCTCACCCACGGGGAAAAGAACAAATTAGAGGTGGACAAGTACGGTCGGGAAGCCATGGAAAAAACCATCGGCGATGCCCTGTCCCTTTTGAATATGTGAGGCTCAAAAATATCGGTTCATCACGGATTTTTGTGGGATTAAAAGTTTCGGTCAAGCCTTTTTAAAGGCTTACGGATTCCAAAGGCGCCGCCTTTGGTCGCCGACCGCAGTCGGCGAAATCCTAACAACAGAGAACCCCCGGCGAGGGTTCCCCTGTGCGAAGCACAAATCCCACAATTTTCCGTGAATAGCGAGAACAGCAACGCCCCCGACGCAAGTCGGGGGCGTTACTGTTTTTATGTATCGTGTGCTGTTCAGATCCCCAAAAGCATGGCAAGCAGAATATACAGCAGCGCATATTTCGTTTCTTCCATTGCGTTCCGAATGGCATCCAGAACGGACGTGTACACGGGATAGAATTCTGCGTCGCAGGTGATGCAATCCGTACTGCATTGACCGCTCATT
>JAQXLO010000150.1 GCA_029012165.1 Oscillospiraceae bacterium
TCGCCTGCCTCTCAGCCGCCGCCGTGCTGCTGGTCGCCGCCATCGTGGCAGGCATCGTGTTTGGCATCCCTTGGCTGCGCAGCCGCCGTGCCGAAGCGGCAAACGCCACTTTGAACAGGGACATTCAGCCCGGCGATGCGATTTTCTTCGGTGCATATGAACCCTACGGAGACGAGCCCCAACCCATCGAGTGGCTCGCCCTTGACCGCAACGGCGATGAAGTGCTGCTGCTGAGCAAAAAGGGATTGGACTTCCAGATGTATCACGATGGCAGCGGTCTGTCCTTTACATGGGAAACGTGCCGTATTCGTGAATGGCTGAACACCGAATTCTATGACGCTGCTTTTTCCGAAGCGGAAAAGGAGCAAATTACGCTCCACCAAAACGAAAACCCGGAAAACCCGTTTTTCGGTACGCAGGGTGGCAATGACACTTGGGATTGGTGCTTTCTGCTTTCCATGGAAGAAGTAAAGACCTATTTGCCGACCGCAAAGGAACGTATGGCAGAGTGTACGGATACGGTGTATGCGCATGAGTTTCGCACCGATTATCCGAATGATCGCACATTCTGGTGGGCGCTGCGCTCGCCCGGCGATATGTCAAACAATACCAACTTCTCCTATGTAGGTTCCGAAGGCTCAATCTTTTACGACTTGGACGGACTCCAAAGCTGCGTCATACGACCCGCAGTATGGGTGGATGTCAGCGATACCGCCAGCCATGCCGCAGAGGAATGGATCAGCGGTTATCGGACGCATCTGTACGATGTGGACTGGTCTTTGGATGGCTCTGTGCTGCATATTTTCGGACAGGGCGTCATGCCCGAGTATTATTGGGAAGGTGAAGGTCTCGACACGAATATGGTCACCGAGGTTGTGATCGAACAGGGTATATCGACCGTTGCAAACGGTGCATTTTATGAATTTCCCAATCTCGAGACCGTTTCCATTGCAGATGGTGTTACGACCATTGAAGATTGGGCATTCAAAGATTGTCCAAAGCTGCAATCCATTCAGTTCCCATCCAGTGTATCGTATGTCGGTTCTTCTGTAGTTACAGGTTCAGGCATTGCGACAAACAAAAGCAACTGGAAAGACGGTCTGCTGTGCATTGACCACTGCCTGATCCGTGCATCGAAATCTCTAACGGGTTCCGTAAAAATTCCATCCGATATATCGGTCATTGCCGGAAACGCCTTTGATGGGTGCAAAATCACCGATGTGGAGATTCCGAAGGGCGTAAAGCGTTTGGACGGAACATTTTCGGAATGCGATTTTTTGCAGTCTGTCCAAATCCCGGACACCGTTACTCAGTTGAACAGTACCTTCAACTATTGCCCGAGCTTGCAATCGGTCAATGTACCGGACAGCGTTATTTCCATCTCCTATGCATTCGACTACTGCGACTCCCTGATCAAAGTGTCCCTGCCCGACAACATAAAAATACTGTACGGTGGTTTTTACGCTTGCGAGAGTTTGCAGCAAATCACACTGCCGAAGAATCTGGAATATATTTCTGAACAAACATTTTGCTGCTGTTGGTCGTTGGAGACCATAACGATGTACGAAAACGTGCATACAATTTGCGACAGCGCTTTCTTTAATTGCCCATCTCTGTCCACAGTCAACTACTACGGCACGCAGGTGCAGTGGGATGCCATCAACATCGAAAGCGGAAACGAACAGCTTCAGCAGGCGACGATCGAATACAATGCCCAGTCCGTTTCCCCGTTTGACGGGCTGCAGGTGGGCGATACGGTCAAATTCGGCACCTTCGAGCAGGACAACAACACCGATAACGGTCAGGAGGAAATCGAGTGGCTTGTGATCGACACGTCCGAGAATGGCGGCTCACTGCTGCTTTTGAGCCGGCAGGCACTCTATTGCACGGCGTACAACCAAGAACGTGAACCTACCACGTGGGAGGCTTGCTCGGTGCGCCAGTGGCTCAACGGCTCGTTTTACAAGAATCATTTCACGGCGGACGAGAGGGAGTACATCCTCAAAACACAGTTGGACACCCCGGAAAACGAACGCTACAAAACCTCCGGCGGGGAGGACACGGAGGACTACGTTTTCCTGCTGTCTCTGCAGCAGGCAGAATCCATGCAGGCCGCATTCCGCAAAGCGAAGCCGACAGCGTACGCCATAAACTGCGGAGCATTTGAACATGAGGAAACAGGCAACACATGGTGGACACTGCGCTCGCCCGGTTCCGCAAACACCCTGTGCGCCATCGTTCGCTCCGACGGCGAGATTCGTGCCGGCGGGGAGGCCGTCGATGCATCCGGCTCGATTCGCCCCGCCATGTGGGTAAGTGCATAATTATCAAAAATTACATAAAATTCGTCAAATTTTACAACCCGCACAAATTTCGTGCGGGTTGTGGTATTGTATGGGTGTCGAGGGGGACAGAGAGAACCCCGAAAAATAATAATAAAAAAGAGAAAGAGAAAGAGGTAGAAAATCATGACCGCAATCATCGTCACTTCCATCTTGGCATCCGCCGCCGTCATCGTCACCCTGATCGCCACCCGCTGAGCACGGCACAACATCTGTGAAAGGAGAAAATACCATGACCGCTATCATCGTCGCTTCCATCCTTGCAGCCGCAGCCATCACGGTTACTGCCATTGCCTGCAGATAAACTTCCGGGCAACAATTCCCAAAAAAGGTGCCGAAAGGGCGCCT
>JAQXLO010000151.1 GCA_029012165.1 Oscillospiraceae bacterium
ATATGCGTTTGGGCGGCGTTACCGGCAGGTTGGCTCCCCTGCGAGGGGAGCTGTCTGCGCAGCAGACTGAGGGGTTCCAAACACCGCCGTAAACAGACAGCAAAACCCGGCGAAAAAAACCCTCCCGACGAGGCTGACGCCTCGCCACCCTCCCTCGCAGGGAGGGCTTTCGCTTTGCAAACTCAAGCTTTCACTGGACTTTTTCGAAAGTCTGAAAGGGCTGTCGCATTTGCTTTGCGACAGCCCTTGTTTTATCGCTCACGGAAAATTGTGGAATTTGTGCTTCGCACCGAGGAACCCTTTTATGGGTAAAACGGTTGTGTGTCCCTTATTCCTCGGCGGACTGGAAGGTGAGATCCACCCGGAACAGGTCGCCGTCCGCCGTCACGGCCAGCGTACCGCCCTGAATCTCCGTCAGGCTCTGGGCAATGGACAGTCCTAAGCCGTAGCCCTCCGTATGGCGGGAGGTGTCACCCCGGGAGAAGCGGTGCAGCAGTTCCTCGCCGCTCTGGCGCAGACGGTCTTTGGAAATATTCTTAAAGACGATCCGTACCCGATCCTCCTCTTTCAGTGCATCCACGTACACACGGGTGCCGCCCTGCGCATACTTGAGCATATTCTCAAACAGGTTTTCAAACACACGCCACAGCTTGTCGCCGTCGGCATGGATAGGCATTTCCGGCGCCGCATAGGTCGGCACGATGTCTAACCGTGCCGCCTCCAGCCGGTCGGCAAATTCGGAAACGGTCTGCTCGATAAACATCACTGCGTCCAGCTGTTCCATCTGGGCGGAAATTTCGCCCGTCGTCAGCTTGGAGACCTCGATCAGGCTTTCCAGCAGTTTTTTCAGCTTGACGGACTGCTTTTTCAAAATCTGCATATACTCCGCCGATTCCTCGGCATCTGCGCCGCTGTGCTCCAGAAGATCGACATAGTTGACGATGGAGGTCAGGGGCGTTTTGATGTCGTGGGAGATGTTGGTGATCAGCTCACTGCGCAGCTGATAGCTGCGGTTCTTTTCCTCCGCCGCCTCCATCATTTCTCCGCGGATCTTGTTGAGGTTGGCGTTGATCTGCCGGAAGTCGCCGAACATGATGTTGGACTCCACGTCAAAGGCAAAGTCCCCCTCCGCCAAATGCTCGCCGCTCTCCCGCAGACGATTGAGGTTGAGCGCCATCATGAAAAAGACCGGGATCAGGATAAAGCGTCCCGCCGCCCAGAAGCAGACGTACCACACAAACTTGAAATCGCTCAAAAGTCCCGTCTCGCTGGTATAGTACTGGTACAAAAAATACAGCAGTACCACCAGCTCCGTCACCACGGCGATGCCCACCGTGAGCATGGCCTTGCCGATGAAGGGCACCTTGAAGTAGCCGTCGTTCTCCTTGCCAGACAGCTTGCGGATGCGGGCAATCAGGCGGAAGATCAGCGTGTTGCGGTAGACGTGACCACGCTTGATGCGTGCCGCCACGGACAGATTGAACACCAGCGCCAAGACCGACAGGAAAAAAGAAATAATCAGAATGATGGCGTTCCACAGGACGATGTTGGTGCTGCGCACATCGGCGATCGCCGTCAGGGCGACCAGCACGCCGAAAAAGCCAAAGACGAAAATCAGGATCAGGATCAAAAGATCCAGCGGGATGCGGTCGATGAAGTACTCCCGCTTCTCCCTGCCCTTTTCGTCCGTCACCTCCACGGCGCTCATCAGGGCGCCCATAATGCCCAGCGCCGCAATCAGAGAGAGCACAAACAGCCCGATCAGCGGAAAGCGTATGGCGATCGCCACACGAATCAGCGTGGAGACAAAGCGGTAGGAGTCGGAGGCGGACAGACTGCGGCAGATGCGGAACTGCATGGTGGTGCGGGTCGGACTGCCCTGTATGTCGTAGTCCACGTTTTCGGCAAAGCGCTCGTAGATGTACGCTTCCCCGTCCGTCTGCTGTGCGGACAGGTTCGTCAGCAGTGTCTGCCCGTCCTGCCCGCAGACGACAAAGCGGATGTTCGTGGACTCGGGCGAATAGCGCACGGTGTAGGTGTGCAGCTTGTTTTTCTGCGTCGCCGACAGGGACTGCGCAGGCTGTGCACTTAAGGATGCGTACTCAAAAATATGTTCAATATCCGCCTCGGACTTTACCCGAAATGCCTCCTGCAGGGCGTAGGTGTCCCGGTCGGATGCATAGAAGTGGTAATCGTACATACAGCTGATGCCCAGTGCGATCGCCACGGAGATCTCCATAAACAGCACAAACAGAAAGATTGCCGTCACCCGATCGGTCAGGCTTTTCAGAGAAATCCTCATGGTCAATCCCTCTTATCCATTTTATAGCCGTGTCCCCAGACCGACAGAATGTAGCGAGGCTCTGCGGGGTTGATCTCCACCTTCTGCCGCAGATGGCGGATGTGCACCAGCACGGTGTTGTTCTCGCCGCCCAGAGGCTCATCCTTCCAAACGTTTTGGTAGATCTCCTTGTGGGAGAGCACCTTGCCCTGGTTGGTCAGGAACAGCTTGAGGATCTCGTACTCAATGGGGGTGAGCAGGATCGTATTGCCGTCCACCCGCACCTGCTTTCCCGCATCGTCCATCTCGATGCCGCCGCAGCGAAACACGTTGTCCTTGGCCGTATTTTCCGCACCCAGCACCACATAGCGGCGCAGCTGGCTTTTGACCCGTGCCATGACCTCCGCCGGGTCAAAGGGCTTGGTAATATAGTCGTCCGCACCGATATTCAGCCCCAGAACCTTGTTGGAAAATTCGCTCTTCGCCGTCAGCAGAATCACGGGAACATTGCTTTTTTTGCGCAGTTCCACCAGTGCGGTGATCCCATCCATTTCCGGCATCATCACATCCATCAGCACCAGCTGGACATCCTCCCGGTCGATCGTTTCCAGCATCTGCTTTCCGTTGTACGCTTCGACTACGTTGTAGCCCTCGCCCATGAGATAGACACGCAGTGCACGGACGATATTTTCATCGTCATCGCAAACCAATACCGTATGCATCGTTTTCTCCCCTATCTGATAAAATGGGTAAATACTGTATTGCTATTATAACGGAAAGGCCGGCAAAAAAGCAATGCAAAAACACATAATATTTTCTTAAGAATTTCTTAAGGCAGCATCGCTCTGCCCCTGCTGCCGAACCAGCGCATAGAGCAGCGCCGCATCGAGAGCATTGACCCTGCCGTCCCCGTTCATGTCCGCACGCAGCAGCTGCTCGGGCGTCAGCGTGCACAGGGCGTTGTGGCAGGCGTAGACCAGATCGGCGTCCGATACGGTGACACTGCCGTCCCCGTCCACATCCCCCGCCGCAAACTGGGGCAGGATCTGCAAAGAGAGGGTCACAGCCGGTTCGGGGAAGGCTGTGCCTGCGCCGTAGGCGCCGTCGTGATAGAGCACATACGGCAAACGAAGCTGAAACTCCGTGTCATCGGCGCACAGTGCCGCCTTGGACCAGGTGACGTAATTTGTCACATCCCGCACGGTGCCGTTGGCAAAGGAAGCCGTTACCTGCATACCGCTCGGGTCAAAGGTTTCGCCTTGCCTGTAGGTCAGCTTATCCGGCTGTGCCGTCACGGTAAGGCGGGTCGGCGCACTGCCCAGTGCAAAGAGATAACCGGTGTCATTTTTGAAGTAGATCGTCCCGTTTTCGTCCGCAATGGGACTGCAAACGGTGTACTGCGCATGGGCGCCGCAGGGGGTGAACAACACCGGCGCCACCGCACAGGTGTAGGTTTTGCCGTCCCGGACGTAGGTTTCCGTCACCGTTTCCTGCGCTTTCGTCTGTCCGGGCTTGTCCCGCAAAATGCGCAGCTTGCCCGGCATACAGTTGTCGAAGAAATAGACATACACCGTGCCGTCCCCGCTGTCATACGCCGTTGTGAGCATGGCGCTGGACTGGGGATAGCCCTGCACGGGAACCGTATAGGCGACCTCCATACGCACAAGGTCGATCACGGTGATGTTGTGTCCGCTGTAGTTGCCGAACTGACTGCTGCCGGAAACGCCGATATAGGCTCTGCCGCCGCAAACGGTGGGCGTGGAGGTGCTCATGGCAGGCGATCCGTCCGTACTGCCGTTTTGCAAAGGCAGGCATTGCAGGGATCCCCTGTCCGCCGTGCCGTCCGCCGACACACGGATCTTGCCGAACCAGCCGCCCTTGGAGGTGAAGTAGCACGCATCCGTCTGCGGGTCGAACATCACGCCGCTGCGGATGTCACCCGGCAGGGGCATGGTCACGCTGTCGAGCAGCGTGCCGGTATGTGGGTCGAGGGAGAGCAGCCGGGCATAGCCCTTGGCGTATCCCGTCTCCCCGTCATCGGTGGCGACGAGCATAAAGTTGTCCGTGACGTATGCGCCCGACCAGTAGAAGCCGCCCGTGTGGGTATACGTCCAGCTCGGCAGCTTCTCCTCGTCCTGCCGTGTGGGATCCTCGTCCGTGACGGAAAGGCAGACAAAGTTGGCGTCCTGCGTCTCCCCCAGCCAAAAGCCGGTGTAGATATAGCCGTCCGCATACACGATGGGGGAATTCGGCTGTCCGCCCAGAGCGTCCCGATAGATCCACAGCGGCTCCAGGGTCTGCGCATGGAACGCCTGCACCGTGCCGTCTGCCAAGGCGACAAACAGCATTCCCGCCGCATAGGTGGGCGTATTGAGTGCGAAGCCGGACGCATGATCCATCTGCCCCGTTTGCAATATCGCACCGGATGCGGCATCCAGCTTGTACAGCGTGGTACCGGCGTAGGTGTACACACACCCGTCCACCAAAATCGGACAGCCGCACGCCTGGGATTCCGTTCCGTCCCCCAGCTTTTGCGCCCAGTAGAGCACCGTCTCCTCGGCGGAAACGGGCGTTTTGGCGGCGGTCACTCCGTTGTTGTACGCATCCGCACGGAAGGACGGCCACTGCGCATCGAAATCAGGCAGGGTGTCCGCTTCGGGGGCCTTTTCCAGCGTCAGCGCAAGCACGCTGTCCGTCTGCGGTACGGTAAAGGACACTTTTTTGCCCACATATCCGTTGGCGGTCACGGTGTAGGTATACTGCTCCCCGGAGCAGACGGGGAAACTGCCGTCCTGCAGGGCGACACTTTTTCCGTCCCTTTCGTGCACCAGAAAGACGCAGGCGTTTTCCGGCACCGTGCTGAAGCGAAGCCGCACCGTGGTTTGCCGTACGATACGGAGCGTATAGGTTTTTTCCTTTGCCAAGGGGTCCTCATGATAAACGCAGATCTCTATGGTTTCCGAGTCCGTGGAAACGGTGTGATTTTCGCCCATTTTCTCCCCGTTAACCGTACAGGTGTAGTGCGCATCCGCACCTGCGGCGGACAGGGTGAGCTGCGAGACCGTTTCGGAAACGTGCAAGTCGTACGCCGTCACATCCCTGTCAAAGGAAACCACCGAGCCGTCCGCATCCCGGAGCGGTACTTTTTGCCCATCCGCCAGCACTTCCAATGCGGACAGGTGCAGTTCCCGCCGCAGCACGACGGTGTACTGCTGATAGTACTGCGTCTCGCCTTCCCATCGGGACAGGCGCAGGCACACGGTCTGGGTACTGCCCGTGCGGGCAAGACAGAGCGCAAGATAGGTTGCCGCACCCGTATCGCTGACGGTGTTTCCGATTTCCACCGCCTTTTCTGCGCCGTCGGCACTCTGCGCACGGTACAGGGCGCAGACGGTGTAGCCCTCTGCGGCAGTTGCCTGCGCATACAGCGCACCGGCGGTATCGGACACGGTAAACGTGCTGCGGTGGCTCCCGGCGGCAAAGGGCTCGTCCGGGACATATGCGCACCGCACAGCGGCGCCGGAACGGTCATAAAGACGAAAATCGGACAGCGCATCCGTGCACAGGGGTTCCTTCGCCTGCACAACGGCGTCCTCGGTCAGTGTCAGCGGCACACATACGCCGTATAAATCGTCTTTCTCGGCGACGTACTGATACCGCACCCCGGGAATCACCCGATACACCTGCGGCGAAACAGGGGTAAGTGTCTGCCCGTCCGCCGTTTGCAGCTGCACCTCGGCTCCCTGCGGGGGGATCAGGGTCAAAAACACGCCGCCCTTTTTCTCCAGACGGATGGTGTAGGTTTTCTCTTTTCCCTGCGCCGAAACGGTGACGGTATGCGCTTCGCCGTCATTGTCCACGGTGCAGTCCGTCCCGCCGTCCACCAACACGGGATAGTCGGCAACGGCGATGATCTGCACACGCTCGGAAACGCAGGGCACCGTATATTCCTCGGTGTCCCGTGCAAAGTCCGACAGGATATTCACCCCGTCCGACAGCACGGACAGCGCCGAAAGGGTCGGCACACGCTCTGCCTTCAGAGCGTATGTCTGCACCTGCGTATACCCTCTTGCGTCCGTATAGAACGCTTCGAGGGTGAAGCTTTTTCCCTGCATCCCCTCGTAAAGCAGTGCGGTCAGACTGACATTTTGACTGTTCCAGCTGCGGGATATTTCGGACTTGTCCACCCCGTCGGTGCCTACATAGCACGCACGCAGCCGGGTTTGCGTGCTGTCGGGCACGTCCCCCATCTGTGCGTACAGATACACGCCCGCACTGCCCACATGGTCGGGAACAGATACCACGGCGGTATTTTCGCCGTACTGCACCGGGTACGCCTTTTTATTTGCGTCCAAAAGCGCCACGCTGCGGAACCAATTTCCCTGCGGCAGTTCCACGTCGATTCGGCAATCCGCCGAAACGGAAACCTCTCCCTCGGTGCGGCGGCAGTCCTCCCCAACGCAGAAGGTGTACTCCCCCGCCGCAACGTGCGCCGTGCCGCCGTCGATCGCCGTCACATGGCCGTCGGCGTCGGTCATCGTCCCGCATAGGCTCTCGCCCTGCGCCGTAAAAGAGACGGTGTACTGCGCCTGCGCCGACTGGGGCTGCTGCGCATTCATCGGCGATGCGAGCGTAAAAAACAGGCTCAACAGCCACGAGATCCATTTTTGGATTCGACGAAGCATCCCGCTTCCTCCTCTCAATATAAACAGTCCCAGAAACGGTGACGCAGTTTTTGCAAGGGCTTGGCCGACTGTTTGCACTGCGCCACGGTCTGCTGTACATAGTCCTCCATCCTGTTCACATGTGCCTGCGTCATGGTATGGTCGCTGAACAGCGCTTCCTGCCGCAGGGTCTGCGCCTCGGTGTCAGGCAAGGATACATCGCTTTTTTCCTGCACATATGCCGCATAGGAAAACAGTGCGGGGATCCTTTCCTTGGGATTCATGGCTCGGATCGTGCGCTGACGTTTGCGGAAAAGCAGTCTGCGCAAAAGCAGAACAGCCGCCAGTACGAGCAGCGCCGCACCGCCCGTACCTGCGAACACTGCGCCGTAGGACGGGGTGTATACCGCCGTTTCCTGCTGCAGGGACGACTGCGGACGTTGGATCTGCGACTGCTCGGACGTGGACTGGGCATCGTCCGCTCTCTGCTCGTAGAATGTGCGCTCCGTCCGGGTCAGCTCCGGCAGTGTCTCCAACGGGATCCAGCCGATGCCGTCCAGATAATACTCCGCCCATGCGTGGGCGTCCGACCGTTTGACCGTACCGCCTTCGGTGATATATCCCTCCGCATACCGTGCCGGGATGCCCAGATAGCGCAGCATGAGCACCGAGGCGGTGGCAAACATCGCATCGTTTCCGCCCTCGGCCTGCTCCAAAAACCATGCCGCCGCATCCGAGCCGCTGAACGGCTGTGCCGTTTTCGTGTGGGTATACTGCCGGAACCAGTCCAGCACGAAGCAGATCTTGTCCGCAAGTCCTTCGCTTTTCACTTCGTCCTGGATCTGCCGCTCCAGCGCCTGCGCCGTGCTGTCCGGGACGTCCAGCGCCGTGGCGTACACAAACTGTGCATAGGCACGCTCGCACTGCATATACATCCCGTCCGCCGAGCCGTTCTGTGCCAGCTTCCGCTGGGCGGCAAACAGCGCCGCTTTATCGTAAAGGGGCATCTGCGCCGTATAGGTTTCCTCCTTTGCAAACAGCGTTTCCCGGATATATTCCGGTCGCAGGAGGTCGTCTGCCCGGCAGACCGTCGGCAAAAATGCATACCGTTTGCAGGCGGACAGATTCGTCACCTGCACGCTCTGCGTCTCAGAGCCGCCCACCGCCTGCAGGGCGTACATGGTCTGGGTGGAACTGTAAAAGTCGTATTCGTGCAGCCAGTAGAAAAGGTCGGCGTATTCCGAGAGGATCGCATTGTCCAGCGCCGTCCAGCGCACACCGTCAAAAATGTCGCCGACAAATCCCCGCAGATACACGCTCTGCGGCGTCTGCATCTGCACACGAAGGGCGGCATCATCGGTTTGCGCCGATGTCGTATCTCTGCGCAGGTCGCCCTCGGGCAGTGGGTCATTCTTTTCATACCGCAGGCTGTGCACTGTCCGCCGCAGGGAAGCTATAATGCGTTCGTTGGGCGCAGAGGGCTTTGCGGCAAACACAACGGCGCAGACCAGCGCAACGGAAAGCGTCAGGGACAGTGCACGAAGCAGGAAACTTTTGGTGCCCACACGCTGCGTCAAAGACAGCAAAAAGCCGCACAAAAACAGAAGCAGACCCGGCACCGAACGGAAAAGACCCAGCCCATGCCCCAGCACCAAACACAGCCCCGGCAGACAGGATACGACCGCCTTTTTTTCCCGCACGGCATACCAAAAGATCAGCGCAAACACCAAGCTCAGCGCCGATGCGGCAAAAATATAGTCTCTGTTTTGCACGCAGGCAAACAGGAGATGGATGCGTCCCGTCTTTCTCGTCAGGAACAAAAGGAAGGCGTTTTCCAGCTGCAAAAGTCCGTTCCACGGCGAAGAAAAGGTATTCGTGCAGTCCGCAGTGTCCACGGCAGACAAAAAGCTCAGCAGACTTCCGACCGTCATCGCCAAAACGATGACCGCCTCGCAAAGCCGTTTTTGTTTTTTTCTGTCTATTCGTATCATAGTTCCAGCTCCTGCAAGGGATGATCCGGCAATATTTGCAGTTCCCCTGCCGATGCATCGCAGTGAATGCACACGGCTTGATCGTTCGGCTCGGGTTGGTGCATGGAAAAATACAGCACCCGTCCCCGTCCGACCGTCTGCGGCAGGGGCGAAGCAGGCGCATCCCTGCGGATCGCCTCTAAGATGCGGAAATGGATATCCTCCGCTGTCGCTTCCTCACGCAGTGCGTCCGCATCGGTGGGATCGGCGCAAAAGCGGAACCGCACGCCGCTGTCCTGCAGCGCACAGCACACCGACGCCACCGCCTGCGCCACGGCGTCCGCCAGCGCAGGTTCCTGCACGCTGCCGGACGGATCCCAGTACACCAGCAGGGTGTCTCTCTCTTGTGCAGAGCCTTCCCGTGTGATGAGTGTGCCGTACTTTTCCGACAGCTTCCAGTGAATCTGCCGCAGGCTGTCTCCCGGCTCGTAGGCACGCAGTTGGAAAGTCTGCGACATATCGTCGCCTTTTTCCGCAAGCGTTGTTTCTTCCTGCGCACTGCCGCCCACCGCATAGGGCTTTAGCGCCAGCTTCACCAGGTAGATATCCGGGAAAACAGGCATTCCTGCGGCGGATCCCGTTTCCTTTTTGGTCACAGCCGCCACGCCGAAGATGTCCGCAAACTTTACCTGCCGCACGGTCAAGAGCAGATAGCCGCAGTGCTCCGCCGCCGTATGCAGGGGAATCTGCACCGTTTCATGGGGCGCAAGGCTTGCCGAGCGGACAAGAATTTTCTTTTCATGGGTGTAGGCGTTGCGGCATTCCACAACGAAAAAACAGCGAAGCACCGGCACAAAGGTACCGTTGTGTGCGCAAAGTGCGGCATCTATGCGCTGCTTTTTTTGCGCCGTGCCGTCGGGCAGATGCACCTGCACACATAGCTTCCGCCGGGCAAGCAGCTGCAAAGCCGCCGTCCCTGCCGACAAAACGGGCACCGCCAAACAGATGCTCAGAAACACGCTGCTGCCCGTGAACAACCACAAAAGCAAAAGCACGACCCACACGGCACCGAGGAGGATCCTGTTTCGCAGAAAGAATCTGCGCATCTCTTTCTCACTTTGCATAGGGTCTTGTCTCCGGGGGTGTTACTTCGTGCAGGATCCGCTCCAAAATCGAGCGGGAACTGTGCGCTTGCAGACGCGCCTTGCTGTCCAACACAATACGGTGGGCGCAGACATCGGCAAAAATCTCCTGCACATCCTGCGGCGTCACATAGTCCCGGCCGTTGAGAAATGCCGTCGCCTTCGCCGCCTTGCAGACCGCCAAGGCGCCTCGGGGACTGATGCCCAGTAAAAGCTCCCCATCTGCACGAGACTGCTGTGCCAGCTCGGTGATGTAAACATAAATACTGTCAGCGACAAAGATATTCTCCACCGTGCGGATCATCTCCAAAAGCCCCCGGGCATCGGTGCAGGGGGTCAGGGAATCCAAGGGATTCTCGTGATGCCGATCCTTTAAGATGGCGATCTGGCTCTCCATATCGGGGTAGCCGATGGACAGGCACATCAGAAAGCGATCCAGCTGTGCCTGGGGCAGAAGCTGTGTCCCGGCAGAGCCGACGGGATTTTGCGTTGCCAAAACGATGAACGGATCGGGCAGAGGATGGGTCTGTCCGTCCACGGTCACCTGTCTTTCCTCCATCGCCTCCAGCAGTGCCGACTGCGTTTTGCTGGAGGTGCGGTTGATCTCGTCCGCCAGCAAAAGGTTCGTCATCACGGCGCCCAGCTGATACCGCATCCCGCCGTGCTCTCGATCGGGCATACTGTAGCCGATGATGTCCGAGGGCATGGTGTCGGGGGTACACTGTACACGGCGTGCGTCCAGTCCCAGTGCCGCCGAAAAAGCCAGCGCCAGCGTGGTTTTGCCCACACCGGGCACGTCCTCCAAAAGCACATGACCCTGCGCCAAAATCGCCGCAAAGACTTTTTTGCTCACCTCGTCCTTTCCCTTGATGACGGAGCGAACCTGTCCGAGAATTTTCTGTGAAAGCTCATACATGATGCTTTTTTCTCCTCATGATATAAAATGAAGCACCGAAAGATGCAAAAAATACGCCGATCCCCGCCCAGAGCAAGGGGTTTTGAAAAACACTTTCTTCTGCCGGCTCAATCTGTGAAAAATCGTACAGCCTTGTGCCGTCGGTACGCAGTTTCTGCACGGCAATTTGCGCAAGCATCGCCTGCTGTGTGGCGATGAGATTGCCCGAACTGTCCTGCAGCGTGTGCGCAAAGCTGCCGTCCGGCAGACGGTATTTCTCCAGCGCCTGCAGGAGATTTACATCCCCTTCCGCAAAGCGGGGCGCCGTCTGCGGATCAAGTCCCACGGCGCAGAGGGCAATGATGACCTGTGAAATGGTCTCGGAGCTTTGGGACGGGAAGTCGCCGAACGCACCCATGTTTTCCGCCAAATACTCCAGCGCATTCTCCACGGCCTGTGCGGCGTCCTGTCTGTCCGTGTGGGCGGAAAGAGCCTGCACCGCCATGGCGGTGATGTCCGCATCGGAGCTGTCCCTGCCCAGACCGAAGCCGCCGTCCGTGTTCTGCGCTTGCAGGATGCATTGCAGCAGATCCTCTCGGGTATAGCGGCTGTCTGCGGGAATGGTATACGGCTTGCTGTCCAGCGTGATGAGGGCAAAAATACAGGCGTTGACCCCCTGCGCCGTCCAGTCGCCGGCAAAATTATAGGTGCCGTCTGCGATCAGATCGGCGCCGAACGCCGTGGGATCCTTGCCCAGCGCCGCCGCCGTCAGGGCGATGCGGTGCCAGCGGGTCGCATTGTTTTCCCCGAAGCCGCCGTCCTGCTTGTAGGCATTGCGCACATACTTTTCCAGCCGCCTGCTGTAGGCGGCAAAGTCGGCATCCAACCCTGCCAGCGCATACGCCATCGCCAGCCAGTCCGAGGCAGACGTCCCCGCCGGAAACAGCGTCTCACTTTTTAGAATTTTATCCGTTCCCGAAATCGAGACCACGCCCTGCGCCGTCTGCCGCAGGGCATCCGCTTCGGCGGAAGCGAACACAGGCTGTGTCAAAATACAAAGACACAGAAAAAACACAAGGATTTTTTTCATGCCGCATCCTCCTCTTTTTTCGTTGCGTGGCATATACTGCATTCATAATAGAGTTCGCCGTGCGCATCCGTTTTTTCCACCCAGCTGTGTTCCAGCGGGGTATACACGCCGCCCCGCCAAATGCCGCAGTAGCCGCCGCCCATCCCGCCGCCGATATCCTTCCCCTCTGCCAGCGTAAAGCAGACCGTGAGCTCATCGCCGGGATTCAGATAGCAGTTCTCCATTCCTGTGCCGGGATAAAGTGTTTGGTTGATGCAGTACATCCACCCGGATTTCATGGTGTAGTCATATTCGCCGAGACTGTCTCTGTCCCGCTGTGCCGTATTGGGGGTGATGCCGTCCTGCAGGATGATTTTCCTCAGCGCCTCAGGTACGGCGGCACCTTTGCACATATCCCCTCTGGAGATACGCTTCAAATAAAAACCGACCGTTGCATTGCCCTCATATTCGCAGGTGTAGCCGCAGTTTTCCAGCATCCGCAGCAGAACCTGCGCCGCATTTTCGCCCGCATAGAGGGGAACCGTCTCCTGCTCCAAAATCCCCAGCCCCACCGTGGTTGCGTCCAGAACCACCGTAACTTCGCCGCTGCGCTCCCCCTCGGGAATGTGACGATAGGTGACGGTGTAGGTACGAAATGCCGAGTTTCCCGCACCGTCCCACGCCAGCACCGTCACGGTGTGCGTTTCCTCGTCCCCCTCATTGGGCGGGTCGAAGTACAGCGAATAAATATAGGATGCGGCGCCGATGGTTTTGGGGTCGTAGACCTCTCTGCCGTCCAGACACACGCAGATCCCGTCTGCGTAGATGGGTGCGCCCTTCGCCGTTTTGGCGGTGACGATGAAGTTGTAACGGCTGTTTGAAGTGGTATTGGACGCATTGTCGTCCAGATTGGTTTCGATCACGGGCGGCTCCTTGCCGATTTGGGGCTTTTCCGGAGAAGCTTTCTGTGCTTCGACCTGCACGGTGAAGTGATCTTCGGAAACAACGCTGTCCCCTTGTTTGACATACAGCGTCAGATCATGCACGCCCACCGTCAGGGACGGGCGATACCAAACGCCATCGGGGGAAAGGTAGCGTCCTGTGCCCTCCCCGGCGCTGTACAGATATACCCGCAGGGAATAGCCATCCGTGTCCCCTGCCAGATACGCCTGAAAGGAAAACTTGCCGTCCGTCAGCTCGGACAGGGTGACAAGCCTGTCCGACAGATCCGTCACAAGGATGGGCTTTTTCTCCTGCGGCTCCTCCTGTGCCGGTGCTGTCGTCTGCGTCGTTGGCTCGGTGCGGGAAGGCACCGTCTGCGGCAGCGTCGTTGACTGCGGCAGCGTGGTTGACTGCGGCTGCGTGGTGGTCGGTGTCGTCGTGGCTATGCCGTAAAAAGCGGAGGTGCTCGCCGCCGGCGCACTGCGCAGACCCCCGCTTTGCCGAAAGCCCGTCACCGTCTCGGCAGAGCGCTGTGTTTCGAGCGCCGTTGTTTGCACCGCCGTTTTTGTCGTTTCCGAGGAAGAAGTGCGCACAGTCGCACTTTCTTCGGAAAGCACCGTGGCGGGCTGCGTCTCCCGGCGTGTTGTTTCACCAGCGATCTTTTGGCTCTGTGCCGCCGTGATCTGCGCCTCGGTCTGAAAAGGGTTGTGGGGCAATATCGTTTTGGCGCTGCGAAATGCCAAATACCCGCCCAAAA
>JAQXLO010000152.1 GCA_029012165.1 Oscillospiraceae bacterium
CGTGCGAAAACGTTCCCACAGCATCGCATACAATTCTTCGACTGTCTTGGCACGCTCCGATACATCCATCGCAAAGCGAATGTCCGCATACAGCCTCGACGTTTGCGGGATGACGGACAACGCAATCTCCACACAGCGTTTTCTGTCCCGCTCGGTGAATGCTGCCGCAACCAGCGCCGCACAGAACATGGCGCCGTACACGCCGTTTTTGGTGTGAGAAAACGTCGCATCCTGATAGGCGCATTTCGCCGCCGCAAGCGGGTCGCCGGCGTTGTAGTAGCCATAGTGATCCACACGAATCTGCGCACCGATCCATTCCCTGTAAGGGTTGCGAGTTCTGCGGCAAAACTCGATTTTTTCCGCCGGATCGTCCGCTTCGCAGATGTAGCTGTTTTGCATAGCGATGTACTCCGCCGTAAAAACCATAGACTTGGTCAAACAGCGATGCCACAGATCGGCGATCTCACAGGCGGTGAAGTCGTTGCCGTACTGCTCGTTCATTAAAAGTCCCAGCACCAGATAGCGGATATCGTCGTCGCTTTCGGCAAAGGTGATGTTCTCCCGGGTACTCAAGGGACTGCAGACGTGCAAGCCGTCTTTTTCCGCCGCAGAGTGCGCACGGATATAGTCCGTCGGCGGGAATGCATCGCCCGCTCCCTGCTGCCAGTGCTTGATGCACGCCCAGCCGTCCATGGTGCCGTCCCCGCCGGTAAAGGGCGATGTTTCCACGGGTTTGCCGAGGATACAGCCGACGATTCTGCCCAGCCATGCACCGTGAAAGCGAGAGTACAAGGTTTCGTCATCGGGTACCGCTTTATAGGTACAGCCGGTCGAGGCTTTCAGAATCTCGTCCCATGTGTCCGGCTCCGAAAACGGAAAATCCTCGGAAACCGTCAAGGCATCCAGTTCTTCGTAAATGCGTTCGAGCTCGTCCCTGTCCGCATTTCGCAAACGCTCTGTGTAATCGGGTACGACACAGCCCTCCTGCGTGCGCTCGATGATTTCGTCCCGAACCAAATCCTTCAGTTTAAATCCACCGATCATATTCTATCCCCGCTTTCTCTCCATTGCATCGGCAACGGTACTTTTCTTTTGTGTGCGCAGTGTGCGGATAAAGTCTGCGATTTGCTCGTGCACACGGTCGATCTCTTTCTCAAACTCCTGTGCCGACAGCCGCAGTACGCCCACTCGCACGGCGGAAAGCCGGATCAAATTGTCCGACGTGACCACACGGACGTTGTAGTTTTTGCCGATATCGGCAACCAGCTTTTCGATATAGGCGTCCCCTGTTTCCCGCTCCTTGGTGTAGGCGACGTGGATATTGTGGTAGTCAAAGCGGCTTCCCGCATTGCCGGCGACCATATAGGCGTCGAACACCAGCACCACTTCGCTCTCGGTATAGGCGGCGTAATTGCTCAAAACGTGCATCAGCGTTTCCCGAGCGGCATCGAGGTTGGTATCCGCCAAAGCCTTGAGATCCTGCCATGCAAAAATAACATTGTAGCCGTCCACGATAAGGTATTTCCTGCGCTTGTCCAGTGCCACGTCCGTTTGCTGTGTTTCCGCTTTCGCCCGCACAGGGCGGTAGATGTTGGAGGTCTGCCGGGCGGGGCCGAATTCCCGGGTCATGATCTGCTCAAGCTCCTTGTCATCGATGTGAAAATTCCGCCGGTTCAGGACGGGTCTGTACGGATCCTCTTTCTTTTTCAGGCACGACTCGATGTGCATATATTCCGGCACCTTGTCCCACTTGACGGGGAAGCCGCTCCCGTGGGCGCAGAACACGGAATCGGGGGAATTGTCCAAATCGCTCTCGGCATCATACGCCATCGCTTCGATTACGGCGTCTGCATCGTGGCAGACATCGTAGCCGCAGACGGTCAGCATCAGCCGCCCACGTCCGCCCGTGTACGCCGCCACCTCCGAGGCGTAGCCGTTGAGTGCCGTCACCGGCGCAGTGCCCCGCAGGATCATCACGCCGCCCGCATCCTCCGGCGCAGAGAATTCGCCGTTCCGGGCACGGATATCGCTGATGGCACGTCCGATCTGCTCCTGCGGCACCTCCAGACGGAAGCTGTAGTACGGCTCAAGCAGGACGGACTTTGCCTGCATCAGGCCTTGCCGCACGGCACGGTAGGTGGACTGGCGGAAATCGCCGCCCTCCGTATGCTTGAGATGCGCCCGTCCTGCGGCAAGGGTGATTTTCATATCGGTAATGGGCGAGCCGGTCAGCACGCCCAAATGCTGTTTTTCCGCAAGATGCGTGAGGATGAGCCTCTGCCAGTTGCGATCCAGCACATCCTCGCTGCACCGGGTAGCAAAATGCAGTCCCTTGCCCCGTTCCAGCGGCTCCAAAATGAGATGTACCTCGGCGTAGTGCCGCAGGGGTTCGTAGTGACCCACGCCCTCCACGGTGTTTTCGATGGTTTCCTTATACAGCACTCTGCCGCTGTCGATGGTCACATCCACACCGAAACGCTGGGCGATACAGCTGCGCAGGATCTCCGTTTGGATTTCGCCCATCAGCCCCACATGGATCTCCTGCAAATGGCTGTTCCATGTGATGTGCAGCTGGGGGTCCTCCTCCTCCAACAGGCGCAGTTTCGGCAGAAAGTCCTTGGCATCCGTGGTGGGCGGCAGCACGATGCGGTAGTTCATGACCGGCTCGATCACGGGATCGCCCGAGGCCTGTTCCATGCCCAGTCCCTGTCCGCCCCGTGTGTTTTGCAGTCCTGCCACAGCGCAGACGCCGCCCGCTTCCACGGCATCCGCCGTGACAAATTTTTCACCGGAATAGATGCGGATGGCGCTGACCTTTTCGCTTTGCCCATCCAAAGTCAGCTCATCCCGCACACGCAGTGTCCCGCCCGTCACCTTCAGGTGTGTCAGACGTGTGCCCGAGGGGTCATGGGTGATCTTAAACACCTTTGCGCCAAAGGTGTTCGGGTATTCCCGTGGGACGGTGTAGCGCCGCAGGGCGTCCAAAAAGAGGTCGATGCCCTCCAGCTTCAGACCTGAGCCGAAAAAGCAGGGAAAAATCATGCGTGCGCCGACAAGCTCTCCAAGATCCTCGTCAGACACTTCGCCTGTATCCAGATACTTTTCCAAAACATCTTCCCGGCACATGGCCGCCGCTTCGCTGCGTGCGTCCACGCAATCCTCGGAAAAGTCGATGCAGTCCGGGGACAAGTCCCGCCGCAGCTGAGAAAGGATCTCCTCCCTCGAAGCACGGGCAAAGTCCATCTTGGTGACAAAAATAAAGGTGGGAATATGGTAAATCTGCAAAAGATTCCAAAGCGTCAGGGTATGGGACTGGACACAGTCGGTACTGCTGATGACGAGCACGGCATAGTCCAGCACCTGCAGGACCCGCTCCGCCTCGGCAGAGAAGTCCACGTGACCCGGGGTGTCCAGAAGGGTCACTTCCAGCCCGTCCAGCTCCAAAACCGCCTGTCCCGCAAAGATGGTGATGCCCCGTTCCCGCTCCAGCGCATGGGTATCCAGGAGCGTGTCCCCCTTATCGACACGCCCCAGCTTGCGAATTTTTCCGGTTTTGTACAGCATCGCTTCCGCAAGGGTGGTTTTGCCTGCATCCACGTGGGCAAGAATCCCGATCACCGATTTTCTCATAGACAGACTCCGGCAGTTTATTTCACATTATACTATCATATCCGCCGCAAAAAAGCAAGAAAAAAGGGACAGCCCGTCCAAAGACGAACTGCCCGATTGGGAAACATTTTTAATACTTGAAGTTGTCGAACTTGACCGTCGTGGTGGCAGAACCGGTCGCCGTGCTGATCTTGGCGATCAGGTACTTCACGTCGTTGAGCACCACGGAGAAGTTGAAGCTGACATCCAGCTTTTCCAGCTTGCCGGTTTCGGCGTCGATGACCGCCGTGACCTTGGCGTTGGAGGTCTTGCCGGTGCCGCTCTTGACAGAAGCCTCGTCCAGACCGTTCAGTGCTTTGTAGATGTTCTCGGTGGTCTTGTAGTCGTAGGCGCTCTTGTCGGAATTGCCGACATACAGACCGCTGCGGTTCAGCGGGGAATTGTCGCTCATGGCGCCCTCGGCGGCGGAGTTGGAACCGTCCTTGAGGGTCATGGTGATGGTGTACTTGCCGTTCTTTTCGGTGCAGGTGGCGGAAGTGACATCGCTCTCCGAGAGGCTGGACTTGCTCATGTATTCGGACTTGCCCTTGTTGTTGGTGTAGGTCTTGGTGCCCTCTCCCAAGAAATCCTTGACCGCATCGGCCGCCACCTTGATTTTCAAAATTGCGCCGCCCTCCAGCTGGTTGACGGTGGTGACGCGGGTCTTGGAATAGCCCGCCTTGGCGGAGATTGCGCCGTTGACGGCGTCGTTGTAGGTCTTGACGATCTCCTTCTTGGTGGTGGGTGCAGAGGCCTTGGTCGTTTCTGCCGGTGCCGTTGTGGTGGTCGCTTTGGTCGTCGCCGCCGTGGTCGTCGTCGTGGTCGCCTCGGTAGTGGCCGCCGTAGTGGTCTCGGTCGCCGCCTCGGTTGCGCCAACCGTCTCGGTCACGGTGTCGGAAACTGCATCTGTGCTCTGCGGTGCGGACGCTGTGGTCTCGGGCGCATCGGTGACGACTTCGGAAACCGGTGCCGTGGTTTCGGGCGCTTTGTCGTCGCCGCAGGATGTGAGCAGTGCCACGCATCCCACTGCAAGCGCAAGCACAAGAACAAGTGCGAGAATTTTCTTCATTACTATTCCTCCAAGTTTGATCGGATTGCGGTAGACCGCTTTTTCATTTTACAATGTGGTCGGCGTTTTTGTCAATAGCTTTGTCGCATTGCATCGTATTTTTCACGCATTTTCCAACTTGTGTATTGATATACATCACACATTCTGATGTCTGTTTTTTTACATTTCATTTAAATATGTTCAAAAACATTGACAGAAAGCCTCGAAAATGTTATAATTTTGTAACCATTGGAGAATATGGGGTGAAACAATGAAGCCGGAAAAATACTATGACGTTCCCGAGCTGCGTACCCTGCGTGCGATCATCGAATACGGCACGCAGCGAGGACAGGACAAAAAACAGTTCATGTACACCAATGCCGGCGGCGAAGTGTGCACCGCCACGTTTAACCAGACATGGCAAAGGCTGCGCAATTTGGGATGCTATTTGCTCGGTCTCGGACTGGAGGGCAAAAAGATCGCCATCCTCAGCGAAAA
>JAQXLO010000153.1 GCA_029012165.1 Oscillospiraceae bacterium
GATCTCCCGGCGGACGTTTTCGCCCTTGTCCTCGGGCGCCATATCCATGTAGCCCGCCGTGTCGTAGGGCTTGTCGGTTCGCTCGCCGTCCTCGTCCAGTTTAAAAAGGTAAAACTCCATTTCAGACCCGAAATAGAAGCGATAACCCGCCTGCTCGGCGTCGGCAATGGCCTTTTTCAAAATGCTGCGTGTATCGTTCTCGAACACACTGCCGTCAGGATAGGTCACCGTGCAGAACATACGGACAACTCTGCCGTGCTCCGGTCTCCACGGCAGGATGGACAGGGTGTCCGGCTCCGGGCGCAGAAACAGGTCGGAATGCACGTCTCCGCCGAAGCCCTTGACCACCGATGCGTCGATGGCAATGCCGAAGCGAAAAGCTCTGTCCAGCTCCTCGGGCATGATGGAGATGTTCTTTTGCTTGCCGAGAACATCGCAAAACGCAAGGCGGATGAATTTCACATCCTCCTCACGAACAAACTGCATGACTTCCTGCTGGGTGTATTTCATGGCACACTCACTTTCTTTTCAGGCAGCACCGCACACATTGCGGTACACGCCTTGTTTGCATCATATTCCGTCAGCCGGGACATAATCCCTTAATTCGCCACATACATCTGCTTGTACGGGTTTTTGCTGTCCGGCACGATCTTGGTAAAGGGCGAATCCAGTACGGTATTTTTGTCCACCCCGAAAAGGGCGCAATACTCGGTGATGTACGCATCGATCTGCGCCAGATCCTGCTCGGTAGCCGGCGACGCCTTGACGTTGCGGGGGAACACGATATCCCGACAGTCCGCACGCAGGAACATCTTGCCGCCGTGCATTCCCGTGCAGGGGAAGTTGCTGACGATCCTGTCCTCTCCTCTGCCGAGCCCCAGCACGACGATCACGCCGCCTGCCTGGTACTCGCCGAGGAAGCTGCCGCATTTGCCGCCGATGATGATGGCAGGGCACTTTTCCCGGTACTCCTTCATGTGGATGCCGGCACGGTAGCCTGCGTTGCCTTTGACATAAATCGTGCCGCCGCGCATGGCGTAGCCCACGGCATCGCCGATATCGCCGTGCACAACGATCTTGCCCGCATTCATGGTGTCGCCCACGGCGTCCTGTGCGTTGCCGTGGACGGTGATCTCGGCGCCGTTGAGGTAGGCGCCCAGCGCATTGCCGGGCACGCCGTTTACGGTAATCTGCTTGTCCGACATCCCTGCGGCGATAAATCTCTGTCCGCAGCAGCCGGAAAGCTCCTCCACCGCACCGCTTTGGCGCAGCGCTTCGTTCAGCGCTTTATAATCCAGTTGCGTAACATCTATCATATTATACCACACTTCCAAACTTTTTTCTACGGGTTTCGGGAGAAAATGCCGCAGATGTGGCAGATTCCTTTAACAGCTCGAAATTGACGCTCTCCAGCGGTGTTTTGTCCCGGATCATCGCCGTGTAGATGCCGGCTCTCGCCGTGTCGCCGACGAGGATAAACCCGCTCAGCAAGCCGTCCCGCACGAACAGCTTGCGCACATTGCCGTCCTTGCCGGTGTCGATCACCTGGGTGTTCGCATAACTGCCGGCGGTCATAATGTGCAGTCCGAAAAAGCCGATGGAGTTCATGGGGATCGCCGTGTCAAAGACGGCCTCGCCCCCCGCCATATTGATGCCGGCGCATCTGCCCTGCATATAGGCGTTCGGCAGCAGTGCCAGCACCTTTTTTTCGCCGCAGGAACTGTCCAGCCCTTGGGTACAGTCCCCTGCCGCATAGACATCGGGGAGCGTGGTGCGCATCGCCGTATCCAAAAGAATGCCCCTGTCCGCTTCGCCGCCCATGCTGCGCACCAGCGCCGTGTTGGCACGCACGCCGACAGCCAAAACCAGCACGTCAAAATCCACGGTTTTGCCGCTGTTCATATGGGCTTTGCCGCCCTCAAAGGTCTGTACGCTGTCCCCGAGCAGGAACGCAATGCCGTTTTTCTCCAAATGTGCCTGTACCACGGCGGCACAGGGCGCATCGAGAATGCTCGACAGCACACGATCCGCCAGATCGCAGACCGTGATCTGCGCCGCACGACCGTGCAGACCCTCGGCACACTTCAGACCGATGAGTCCTGCGCCAACGATCAGCACACGGCTGTCGTCGGAGATCGCCTGTTCCAACGCCAGCGTATCGTCCAGCGTCATGAAGGAAAACTTCTTTTGTACGCTGTCCAGCCCCTGGAAGGGCGGCACGAACGCCGTGGAGCCTGTCGCCACGCACAGCGCATCGTAAGGGATTTCCGTCCCGTCCTCCAGCGTGACGGTCTTTTTTTGCGCATCGCCTGCCACGGCCGTTTTGCCGTACAGCACCTCGCAGCCGTTCTTTTCGTAAAAATCCGCACTGCGGTACTGCATCCGCTGTATATCGGTTTTGCCCTCTAAATAGTAGGAAATGAGCGGGCGGCAATAGACGGCGTATTCTTCCTGCGAAACGACAACGATCTTTCCCTCGGCGTCCTGTCTGCGGATACCCTCAATGCACCCTGCCGCCGCAACGCCGTTGCCGACGATCACATACTGCTTCATCCCATTCACCTCTCCTCATAGACGATTGCCCGATTGGGGCAGCCCTTGACGCAAGCCGGCTCACCGCAGCTGTTTTGCAGGCACAGCTCGCATTTCTGCATCACGCCGCTTTCCGACGGCGCCAGCGCACCATAGGGACAGACCAGCACACAGGTCAGACAGCCCACACACTTGTTTTTGTCGATGCAGACCACACCGTCCCGCACCGAGATGGCGCCGGCAATACAGCTGTTTACACAGACGGGATCGTCACAGTGCCGGCAGGAAACGGCAAAGGGAACCTTTTCGTCCCCCTCGATGTGGATGCGGGGAAAGATGGGCTTGCCCTTGAGCGCCAAAGACATATTGTCCTCGCCGGAATTGGCAAAGGCACAGTTGTATTCGCACAAGTGACAGCCCAAGCACCATTCTTCGTTTACGAAAACTCTTTTCATCTTTATTCACCTGCATGGGAGATGCCGAGGATCTCCAATTCTTTTTCCGTCAGACCGACGCCGCGCAGCATCAGTCGGTTGCCCTTGAGCGCTTCGATGGAGTTGATGCCCATACCGCCCATCAGTTCCATGATCTCATGCCGCCATGCGGTCATCAGGTTGACCAGTCTTTCGGCGCCGACGTTGGGATTCAGACGCTTGACCAGTTCCGGGCGCTGGGTGGCGATGCCCCAGTTGCACTTGCCGGTCTGGCAGGTGCGGCACAGATGACATCCCAGTGCCAACAGCGCCGCCGTGGCGATGTAGCAGGCGTCCGCACCCAGTGCGATAGCCTTGACCACGTCCGCCGCACTGCGGATGCTGCCGCCGACCACCAAGGAAACGTTGTTGCGGATGCCCTCGTCCCGCAGGCGCTGATCCACCGAAGCGAGCGCCAGCTCGATGGGGATGCCCACGTTGTCACGGATGCGTGTCGGTGCGGCGCCCGTGCCGCCCCGGAAGCCGTCGATGGCGATGATGTCTGCGCCGCTTCGGGCAATGCCGCTGGCGATGGCGGCGATATTGTGCACCGCCGCAACCTTGACGATGATGGGCTTTTTGTACTCCGTTGCCTCCTTGAGGGAGTAGACCAGCTGCCGCAGATCCTCAATGGAGTAGATGTCGTGGTGCGGCGCCGGAGAAATGGCGTCCGACCCCTCCGGGATCATGCGGGTGCGGGAAACGTCGCCCACGATCTTGGTGCCGGGGAGATGACCGCCGATGCCGGGCTTTGCGCCCTGTCCCATTTTGATCTCAATGGCGGCGCCCGCCTTGAGGTATTTTTCATGTACGCCGAAACGCCCGGAAGCCACCTGCACGACGGTGTTGTCGCCGTAGCAGTAGAAATCCTCGTGCAGTCCGCCCTCGCCGGTGTTGTAGAGGATGCCCAGCTGCGTTGCCGCCCGTGCAAGAGAGGCATGGGCGTTGTAGCTGATGGAGCCGTAGCTCATGGCGGAGAACAGAACCGGCATGGAAAGCTCCAGCTGAGGCGGCGTCTCGCACTTGAGCTTGCCGTTTGCGTCCCGTTCGATCTTGTCGGGGCGTTTGCCGAGGAACACCTTTGTCTCCATCGGCTCACGCAGGGGGTCAATGGGCGGGTTGGTGACCTGGGAAGCGTTGATGAGGATCTTGTCCCAGTAGACAGGCAGGGGCTTGGGATTGCCCATGGAGGACAGCAGCACACCGCCGCTGTTGGCCTGCTTGTAGATTTCTTTAATGGTATCATTCTGCCAGTTGGCGTTTTCCCGCAATGTGCAGTCGCTCTTGACAATCTTCAGCGCCCGTGTGGGACACAGCGACACACACCGCTGACAGTTGACGCACTTCGTCTCGTCCGCAAGCATCGTGCCCGATTCGGCATGAAAGGAATGCACTTCGTTGGCGCACTGCCGCTCACAGACACGGCACGCAATACAGCGTGCGCTGTTGCGGATCACTTCAAACTCGGGATAAATAAACTCCACGCCCATCAGAACGCACCCTCCTTTACCTTGATGATGACCGGCTCGCCGCCGCTGGGCGCCCAGATATTGCGGGCATCCGGCTCCATGGTGCGGATCGCCGCTTCCTCGCTGGCGATGTACACCTTGTCGTCCTTTTCGCCCACGACCATGGAACGCAGCTTCAGCCGGTCGTTGAGCGCCATCAGACCGCCCTCGAAGCCGAGGACAATGGAAAACGGTCCCGTGATGAGAAGGCTGGGGAACAGGGAGCGCAGATAGATGTGCTTCTGCTTGTCCTCCAGATCCGTCTTGTTCTCAATGGTGCTCCAGAACGGTGCAGCGATGACGCTGGCAGCCTCCTCCAGCGTCAGCTTTTGGACACGGACAAGATAGTCTAATATATATGTAATAACTTCCGTATCGGTTTGCAGGGTGCACTTGTAGCCGAACATCTCGATAAAGCGGCGGTTGGCGTCGTAGGACGAGATCTCCCCGTTGTGCACGATGGAGTAGTCCAGCAGCGTAAACGGATGCGCACCGCCCCACCAGCCGGGGGTGTTGGTCGGGTAGCGTCCGTGGGCTGTCCAGCTGTAGCCCTCGTACTCCTCCAGCTTGTAAAATACGCCCACGTCCTCCGGGAAACCCACCGCCTTGAACGTGCCCATGTTTTTGCCGCTGGAAAAAACGTAGGCGCCCTGCATCTCGGTGTTGATCTTCATCACCGTGCGGGCAACAAACTCCTTTTCGTCCAGCTGCATACTCGCCAGCACCGACTGCAAAGGGCTGACAAAATAGCGCCAGATGATCGGCTCGTCCGTGATCTGCGGAATCTTGCGTGTGGGCAAAATTTCGGACTTGACCACCTCGAACCGCTCTTTCAAAAACACCTCGCACTCCTTGCGTGTGGCACGGGTGTCAAAAAACATATGCAATGCATATAAATCCTTATACTCCGGGTAGATCCCGTAAGCCGCAAAGCCGCCGCCCAGACCGTTGGAACGGTCGTGCATGGGTCTCATGGCGTTGGTGATCATTTCGCCGGACATCTTCTTGCCGTCCCTGGAGATCACCGCCGCAATGGCACAGCCGGACGGGATGCGCACTTGTCCTTCCAGTTTCATGTTTCCACTCCTTCGGAGAAAAAAATAAAGGTGCTCATCTCTGCACAGATACGATCTGCACAGAAATGAACACCTTTGCTCACCTCGCCTATTATACACGATGTTTTTTCGCTTGTCAAGAAAAATGCATCGAAAAAAGTTGCAAAAGGGACTTGACAAAAAATTTCTTTCGGTGTAAAATACGAGACGCAGAGGCAAAGGCGTCTTTGGGGTGATTAAGCTCGGAGATGATCCTTTGTTTAATCTCGCAAATTGAATAAGCAAATTAAAGGCAAGGGCGTCTTTAAGATTTATGCGCAGTTTCGTGCATGGGTCTTAAAGACGCCTTTTTTGATTTGTTAAAACAAGGAGGATCATCACCCATGTCTTATGTAGACGAAATCTATGACCGTGTGGTCAAGGAAAACCCCTGTGAACCCGAATTCCATCAGGCCGTCAAGGAAGTTTTGGACTCCCTGCGTCCCGTCGTGGAAGCCAACGAAGCCCAGTACCGCAGAGACGCTCTGCTGGAGAGACTGGTCAATCCCGAGCGCCAGATCAAGTTCCGTGTGCCGTGGATCGACGACAACGGCAACGTGCAGGTCAACACCGGCTACCGTGTCCAGTTCAACAGCGCCATCGGCCCCTACAAGGGCGGCATCCGTCTGCACCCCTCCGTCAACCTCGGCATCATCAAGTTCCTCGGCTTTGAACAGATCTTCAAAAACTCCCTGACCGGTCTGCCCATCGGCGGCGGCAAGGGTGGCTCCGACTTCGACCCCAAGGGCAAGTCCGACCGGGAGATCATGTCCTTCTGCCAGAGCTTCATGACCGAGCTTTGCAAATACATCGGCGCAGACACCGATGTGCCTGCCGGCGATATCGGCACCGGCGCACGGGAGATCGGCTATATGTTCGGTCAGTACAAACGCATCCGCAACGTCTTTGAGGGCGTGCTGACCGGCAAGGGTCTCGCTTTCGGCGGCTCCCTCGCCAGAACGGAAGCCACGGGCTACGGTCTTTTGTACATCACCGAGGAAATGCTTAAGTGCAACGGTCACGCCATCGCAGGCAAGACCGTCCTCGTCTCCGGCTCCGGCAACGTGGCGATTTACGCCATCGAAAAGGCACAGCAGCTGGGCGCCAAGGTCGTTACCTGCTCCGATTCCACCGGCTGGGTCTACGATCCCGAGGGTATCGACGTCGCCGCACTGAAGGAAATCAAGGAAGTCAAGCGCGCACGTCTCACCGAATACAAGAGCTACAGACCCAATGCCGAGTATCACGAGGGCAAGGGCGTCTGGACGGTCAAGGCGGACATCGCACTGCCCTGCGCCACCCAGAACGAGCTGAACCTCGACGACGCCAAAACACTCGTTGCCAACGGCGTGATCGCCGTCTGTGAGGGCGCCAATATGCCCACCACGATGGAGGCAACCGAATATTTGCAGGCGAACGGCGTGTACTTCATCCCCGGCAAGGCCTCCAACGCCGGCGGCGTTGCCACCTCCGCACTGGAAATGTCCCAGAACAGCGGGAGAATGGGCTGGAGCTTTGAACAGGTCGATGAAAAGCTGCGCAATATCATGATCAATATTTTCCACAATATCGACAACGCATCCAAAAAGTATGGCATGGAAGGCAACTACGTTGCCGGTGCTAACATTGCAGGTTTTGAAAAGGTCGTTAGTGCAATGAACGCACAGGGCATCGTGTGATCCTTATATAACGCAATTTCAAAACAAAGGAGAATCCCACTATGAAAACTGTACCTGAGTACTTCGGAAGCCTGGTTTTTGACGACAGAGTGATGAAATCCACTCTCCCCGCAGACATTTACGCCTCTCTGCGCAAGACGATCGATGAGGGCGCAAAGCTGGATATCCGTGTAGCCAATGCTGTGGCAGACGCCATGAAAGATTGGGCAGTCGCCAACGGCGCCACCCACTACACCCACTGGTTCCAGCCTCTGACCGGCATTACGGCGGAAAAACACGACAGTTTCATCTCGCCCTCCCCCGATGGCGGCGTGATCATGGAATTCTCCGGCAAGGAACTGATCAAGGGTGAGCCTGACGCTTCCTCCTTCCCCTCCGGCGGCATTCGTGCCACCTTCGAGGCCAGAGGCTACACCGCATGGGATCCCACATCCTACGCCTTTATCAAGGACAAATCCCTGTGCATTCCCACCGCCTTCTGTTCCTACAGCGGCGAAGCACTGGACAAGAAAACGCCCCTGCTGCGCTCCATGGAGGCGCTGAACCGTCAGGCTCTGCGCATCCTCAAGCTCTTCGGCAACACCGACGTGAAATGTGTGCGCACCTCCGTCGGCCCCGAGCAGGAATATTTCCTTGTCACCAAAGAAATGTACGACAAGCGTCCCGACCTGCGCTTCACCGGCCGCACCCTCTTCGGTGCGAAGCCGCCGAAGGGTCAGGAGATGGACGACCACTATTTCGGCGTCATCAAGCCCAGAGTTGCCGCCTATATGGCAGAGCTGAACGACGAGCTGTGGAAGCTGGGTATCCTCGCCAAGACAGAGCACAACGAGGTCGCTCCCGCACAGCACGAGATGGCGCCCATCTACTCCACCACCAACATCGCCACCGACCACAACCAGCTGACCATGGAGATCATGCAGAAGGTTGCCGCCAAACACGGTCTTGTGTGTCTGCTGCATGAAAAGCCCTTCGCCGGCGTCAACGGCAGCGGCAAGCACAACAACTGGTCCATGGCGACCGATACGGGCGTCAACCTCCTTTCCCCCGGTGAAACGCCCTATGAAAACGCACAGTTCCTGCTGTTCCTGTGCGCCGTGATCAAGGCCGTGGACGACTATCAGGATCTGCTGCGCATCTCCGTTGCCACCGCTGGCAACGACCACCGTCTGGGTGCCAACGAGGCGCCGCCCGCCGTGGTTTCCATGTTCCTGGGCGACGAGCTGAACGCCGTTCTGGACGCCATCGAAAACGATACGCCCTACGCCGGTGCAGAGAAAAAGCAGATGAAGCTGGGCGTCAACGTCCTGCCGAAGTTCAACCGGGACACCACCGACCGCAACCGTACCTCTCCCTTTGCCTTCACCGGCAACAAGTTCGAGTTCCGTATGCTCGGTTCCTCCAACAGCATCTCCTGCGCCAACATCATGCTCAACACCGCTGTGGCGGAGAGCCTGAAGATCTACGCCGACCGTCTGGAGCAGGCAGAGGATTTCGAGTCCGCACTGCACGCCATGATCCAGAAAACCATCAAGGATCACAAGAAGATCATCTTCAACGGCAACGGCTATGACGATGCATGGATCAAGGAGGCCACCGAGGAACGCGGTCTTTTGAACTACCGCACCACGCCCGACTGCATTCCGCATCTGCTGGACAAGAAGAACACGGATATGCTCATCTCCCACGGCGTATTCTCCATGACGGAGCTGCGTTCTCGGTACGAGATTACGCTGGAGAACTACTGCAAGACCGTCGTCATTGAAGCGAACACCATGGTGGACATGGCAAAGACGGAGATCTCTCCCGCCATCGCCGCCTATGTCGCCGATATGGCCAAGGCGATCAAGACCAAAAAGGCCGCCTGCGAAGGTGTTGCCTGCGGCTACGAGACGGGCATTGTCAAGACGCTGTCCATCCTCAACGACAGCATCGCCATGAAGGCGGATGAGTTGGCAGACGCACTGGTCGCCTTGCAGGATATTGCCGACATCGCCGAGCAGGGCTACGCCATCCGGGATACCATCCTCGTCAAGATGGGCGAGCTGAGAGCCTTCGTCGATAAGGCGGAGACCCTGACCGCCAAGGACTACTGGCCCTATCCCAGCTATGCCGATCTGCTCTTCGGTGTGAAATAAAAAATTAAAAACAGTAAAAGCGTTCGAGAAAAGAGAAGTACCAAAGGCGCTCACCCCCAGAGAGCATGGGACGGTGTGATCCATGCGGCAGAGCCTTTGCGAATAACACTTTTCAAGCTGCAATCCGAACGGGTTTTCCCAGTAGGTGCGCCGTATGCCGTACGTTACACGGTTAAGCCTTGTCAGAGGCGGAGAAAAAAGATAGGTGGCACCGCGAGAACAGCACTTGCCCTATCGAATGCTGATTTTCTTGTCAGGAGGAATTCAACCATGTGTTCGATTATGGGTTACTGTGACAGCGGTGTCACTTTTGATTTGTTCAAAGAGGGCTTTGACCAGACCGTTTCGAGAGGGCCGGACGACAGCCGGATCATCGACACCGGCAAGGGTCTTTTGGGCTTTCACCGTTTGGCGATCATGGGACTGACGGACGCCGGAATGCAGCCCTTTACCATGGACGGCAGCGCTGTCGTTTGCAACGGCGAGATCTACGGCTTCCACAAGCTGAAGGCGGAACTGCTGCAAAAGGGATATACGTTCCAAAGCGACAGCGACTGTGAGATTTTGCTCCCGCTGTACAAGGAGTACGGCACCGATATGTTCTCGATGCTGGACGCCGAGTTTGCCCTGATCCTCTACGATGCACAGACACAGTCCTACATCGCCGCCCGTGATCCCATCGGCATCCGTCCGCTGTACTACGGCTACGACGAAAAGGGCGTTATCGTTTTCGCCAGCGAAGCGAAAAACCTGGTCGGCATCGTGAAAAAGGCGATGCCCTTCCCGCCCGGTCACTACTACAAGGACGGGGAATTTGTCTGCTACTGCGACATTGCCGGTGTGGACGCCGTATGCTACGATGACTTGGAAACCGTCTGCCTGAACATCCACGACAAGCTGGTCGCCGGCATTGAAAAGCGACTGGTGGCCGACGCCAAGGTGGGCTTCCTGCTGTCCGGCGGTCTCGACTCGTCCCTTGTGTGCGCCATTGCCGCCCGCAAGAGCAGCACCCCCATCAAGACCTTTGCCATCGGCATGAGCACCGACGCCATCGACCTGAAATACGCCAAGCAGGTGGCGGACTACATCGGCAGTGACCACACCGAGGTCATCATCACCAAGGAAGATGTTCTCGCAAACCTCGAAACGGTCATCGCCCTTCTGGGCACCTACGACATCACCACCATCCGTGCGAGCATGGGTATGTACCTTGTGTGCAAATATATCCACGAAAAGACGGATATCCGTGTCCTGCTCACGGGCGAAATCTCCGATGAGCTGTTCGGCTACAAGTACACCGACTTTGCCCCCGACGCCGATGCTTTCCAAAAAGAGGCGCAAAAGCGTGTGCGGGAGCTGCATATGTACGATGTCCTGCGTGCCGACCGCTGCATCTCCGTAAACTCCCTCGAAGCCCGTGTGCCCTTCGGCGATCTGGACTTTGTGCACTACGTCATGTCCGTGGATCCCGCCAAAAAGATGAACACCTACGGCAAGGGCAAGTACCTTCTGCGCCACGCCTTTGAGGGTGACTATCTGCCGCAGGATATTCTTTACCGGGAAAAGGCGGCATTCTCCGATGCGGTCGGTCACTCCATGGTGGACGACCTGAAGGAATATGCGCAAAGCTGCTACACCGACGAGGAGTTTGCGCAAAAGTGCAAGCAGTATACCTTTGCCACGCCCTTTACGAAAGAATCTCTTTTGTACCGGGAGATTTTTGAAAAATACTATCCCGGTCAGGCGGAAATGGTCGTGGATTTCTGGATGCCCAACAAGGACTGGGAGGGCTGCAACGTCAACGACCCCTCCGCCAGAGTTCTTTCCAACTACGGCAACAGCGGCAAATAATCCATCGCAATGCAAGGGGGCAAATATATGGTTCCAATTTCGGAACGTCCGATTCATGAAGAGTGCGGCGTGTTCGGCATCTACAGCGCCGTGCGGCAGGATGTGGCGCAGAGCGCCTACTATGGGCTGTACGCCCTACAGCACCGTGGGCAGGAAAGCGTCGGCATCGTGGTCAATGACGACGGCGTTTTCACCGTCAAAAAATCCGCCGGTCTGGTGGGCGACGCCTTTCCCAAAGAGGTGCTTGCATCCATGGGGCAGGGCAACATCGCCGTCGGTCACGTCCGATACGCCACCACAGGCTCGGACAATGCACACAACATTCAGCCCATCGTCATCAACCACAGCAAGGGACACATGGCGCTGGCGCACAACGGCAATCTGACCAACTCCTTTGAGCTGCGCTGTGCGCTGGAGGATCAGGGCGCCATTTTCCACTCCACCACCGATTCCGAGGTGATTGCCTACGTCCTTGTGCAGCAGCGGCTGAAATGCGGTTCCATCGAGCAAGCCGTTTCCAAAACCATGGACATCATTGAGGGCGCTTATTCCCTCGTCATCTCCTCGCCTGCCAAGCTGTTGGCCGTGCGGGATCCCCACGGGTTCCGTCCCCTGTGCTACGGTCAAACGGAGGACGGCGACATCGTTTTCGCCTCCGAATCCTGTGCGCTGGACGCCATTCGGGCAAAGTTCGTGCGGGATCTGCTGCCGGGCGAAATTGCCATCGTGGAAAACGGCAGCATTCGCTTCGACACCACCCACTGCGGCACCGTGCCAAAAAGCCTGTGCGTGTTTGAATACATCTACTTTGCCCGTCCCGATTCGGTCATCGACGGTGCCGGCGTCTCCCTCGCCCGTCAGCGTGCCGGCGCATTTCTCGCCGAGGAACACCCCGTAGACGCCGACTTGGTGATCGGCGTGCCCGACTCCGGACTGGAAGCCGCATTGGGCTATTCCCAAAAGTCCGGCATTCCCTATGCCATCGGCTTTACCAAAAACAAATACATTGGCCGCACCTTTATCGCACCCGGTCAAAGCACACGAAAAAAGGGCGTGAATATCAAACTCAACCCCATCCGGGAGGTGGTGAAGGGCAAGCGGATCGTCCTTGTGGATGATTCCATCGTCCGTGGCACCACCAGCCGGCACATCGTTGATCTGCTGCGGGATGCGGGAGCGAAGGAGATCCATATGCGCATCAGCGCTCCGGCGTTCGTGGCGCCCTGCTACTACGGCGTGGACATCGACGACTCCAACGGTCTCATCGCAAACCACCACACCGTCCCCGAAATTGCCGCACAGATCGGCGTGGACACTTTAGGCTACCTGAGCATAGAGCATGTGTGTCTGCTCACGGGCAAGGATACCGGCTTCTGCACGGCGTGCTTCGGCGGCGCCTACCCGGTCAAGCCCTCCTGCAATGCCAAGAAGTCCCGATTCGAGGGAAGAATCAGTGAAAATAAAGGCGATGCCCTGTAAAGCGCAGTCGCCCAAGAAATAAGAGGAACAGAATTATGACAAAGTATATTTTTGTGACCGGCGGCGTTGTGTCCGGTCTCGGCAAAGGCATCACCGCCGCTTCCCTCGGTCGTCTGCTCAAGGAGCGGGGGCTGAAGGTCGCCGCACAGAAACTCGACCCCTACATCAACGTGGATCCCGGCACCATGAGTCCCTATCAGCACGGCGAAGTGTACGTCACCGAGGACGGTGCGGAGACTGACCTCGACCTCGGGCACTACGAGCGGTTCATCGACGAGGATCTGAACAAGTACTCCAACCTCACCACGGGCAAGGTGTACTGGAACGTCCTCAACAAAGAGCGCCGTGGGGAATATCTCGGCTCCACGGTGCAGGTCATCCCCCACGTCACCAACGAAATCAAGGAGTTTGTCTACCGTGTCGGCAAGCAGACCGATGCGGATGTGGTCATCACCGAGATCGGCGGCACCATCGGCGACATCGAGAGCCAGCCGTTCCTCGAAGCCGTCCGCCAGATATCGCTGGAGGTCGGCAGGGAAAACAGCCTGTTCATCCACGTCACGCTGGTACCGTTCCTGCGTGGCTCCGATGAGCACAAATCCAAACCCACCCAGCACTCCGTCAAGGAGCTGCAGGGCATGGGCATCAACCCGAACATCATCGTCCTGCGCTGTGACGAGCCGCTGGAGGAATCCATCTTCCACAAAATCTCCCTGTTCTGCAACGTGAAGCCCGACTGCGTGATTGAAAATATCACCCTGCCTTGTCTCTACGAAGCGCCGCTGATGCTGGAAAAAGCGGACTTCTCCGGCGTTGTCTGCCGTGAGCTGGGCATTGACGCACCGAAGGCGCCGCTGACGGAATGGAAAGAGATGGTCGAGCGCATCAAGACCCGCAGTGAAAACGTGGAGATCGGTCTTGTGGGCAAATACACCCAGCTGCATGACGCCTATCTTTCCGTGGCAGAAGCGCTGCACCACGCAGGCTACACCCTCAACGCCCACGTCAACATCCACTGGATCGACTCCGAAACCCTCACCGAGGACACCGTGGACGAGACCCTCGGCGCACTGGACGGCATCCTTGTTCCCGGCGGCTTCGGCAGCCGAGGCATCGAGGGCATGATCCTTGCCGCCAAATACGCCCGGGAGCATCACCTGCCCTATTTCGGCATCTGTCTCGGTATGCAGATCGCCGTGATCGAATACGCCCGCCACGCCGCAGGCATCGAGGACGCCCATTCCGGCGAATTTGACGAGCTGTGCAAAAACAAGGTCATCGACTTCATGCCCGGTCAGAGTGACGACATCGACAAGGGCGGCACCCTGCGTCTGGGCGCCTACCCCTGCGCCATCCGCAGCGGCACCACCATGGAGCGCTGCTACAAGACCCTGTCCATCTCCGAGCGTCACCGCCACCGCTATGAATTCAACAACCACTACCGGGAAGCCCTGCAAGAAGCGGGACTTACCCTCAGCGGACTTTCCCCCGACGGCAGACTGGTCGAAACCGTGGAGCTGAGCGACAGACCGTTCTTTGTGGGCGTGCAGTACCATCCCGAATTCAAGTCCAGACCCAACAAACCGCACCCCCTGTTTGAAGGCTTTGTCGGCGCATCACTCAACGGCAGGAGGCAAAAAAATGGTTCCGCAGAAAAATAAAAAAATCATTCTCGAAAACGGCTCCGAATACTGCGGCTTCGGCTTCGGTGCACCGGGCAGCAAGGTCGTGGAGATCGTGTTCAACACCTCCATGGTGGGCTATCAGGAGATCCTTTCCGATCCGTCCTACACCGATCAGGGCGTGGTCATGACCTACCCCCTCATCGGCAACTACGGCATGGCGGACGAGGACTACGAAACACGCATCCCCACCATCGGCGCCCTCATCGTCCGGGAGTACAACGACGAGCCGTCCAACTTCCGCTCGACAAAAACGCTCGGCGCAGTGATGGAGCAGTACGGCATCGTGGGTCTGTACGGCATAGACACCCGCAAGCTCACAAGGGAGATTCGGGACTTCGGCAGCTGCAAGGCACTGATCACATCCGCCGATCTTCCCTTGGCAGAGGGCATGGACATTTTGCAAAACACCGCCCTGCCCACCGATCAGGTCAGCCGTGTCAGCCGCAAACAGATCGAACGCTATCGGGCGGTGAATCCCCGCCTGCACGTTGTTGCCATCGACTGCGGCATGAAACAGAACATCGTCCGTTCCCTCAACGCCCGGGGCTGTCATGTGACCGTCGTCCCGTGGAACACACCTGCCGAAACGGTGGAGTCCCTCTACCCCGACGGCGTGTTTCTCTCCAACGGTCCGGGCGACCCCACCGATGTCCCGGAAGTCATTGAGACCATCCGTGCCCTCAGGGGCAAATATCCCATTTTCGGCATCTGTCTGGGGCATCAGCTGCTCTCTCTCGCCTACGGCGCCAAAACCTACAAGCTCAAGTTCGGTCACCGGGGCGGCAACCATCCCGTGCGCAATCTCCTGACCGACCGGGTGGAGATCACCTCCCAGAACCACTCCTACGCCGTGGATACAGACAGTCTTGCCGGCACGCCTTTGCAGGTCACCCACATCAACCTGCTGGACAACACTGTGGAGGGCGTCGCCTGTGACAAGGACAAGGCGTTCGGCGTGCAGTATCATCCCGAAAGTGCGCCGGGTCCCCAGGACAGTGCCTACCTTTTCGACCGCTTTATCCGTCTGATGGAGGAAACGAGCCATGCCTAAAAGAACCGATATTCACAAAATCCTCGTCATCGGCTCCGGTCCCATCGTCATCGGGCAGGCCGCCGAGTTCGACTATGCGGGTACGCAGGCGTGTCTTGCGCTGAAAGAGGAGGGGTATGAGGTCATCCTCTGCAACTCCAACCCCGCCACCATCATGACCGACCCCGCCATTGCGGATAAGGTGTACATGGAGCCGCTGACCCTCGAATACATCGCCAAGATCGTGCGCAAGGAACGCCCGGACGCCATTTTGCCGGGTATCGGCGGACAGACGGGTCTGAACCTCGCCATGCAGCTGGCGGAAAAAGGTGTTTTGCGGGAATGCGGCACCGAGCTTCTGGGCACCAAAACCGAAAGCATTGCGCGTGCCGAGGACAGAGAACTTTTTAAGGAGCTTTGCCAAAGTCTCGGTGAGCCGGTTCTCCCCTCCGAGATTGCCAACACAGAGCAGGAGGGTTTCGCCATCGCCCGGCAGATCGGCTATCCCGTGGTGCTTCGCCCCGCATTCACTCTGGGCGGTACAGGCGGTGGTTTTGCCGGCAACGAAAAGGAATTTTCCGAGCTGATCAAAAATGCCCTTGCCCTGTCCCCCGTCCATCAGGTGCTGATTGAAAAGAGCGTCAAGGGCTACAAGGAGATCGAGTACGAGGTCATGCGTGACGCCGCAGACACCGCCATCACCATCTGCAACATGGAGAACATCGACCCGGTGGGCATCCACACCGGTGACTCCATTGTGGTCTGCCCCTCCCAGACACTCACCAACAAGGAATACCATATGCTTCGAGACAGCGCACTGAAGATCATCCGTGCGCTGGAAATCGAGGGCGGCTGCAACGTTCAGTTTGCCCTTGACCCGAAGTCCTTCCAATATTATCTGATCGAAGTCAACCCCCGTGTGTCCCGTTCCTCCGCCCTCGCTTCCAAGGCCAGCGGCTATCCCATTGCCCGTGTTTCGGCGAAGATCAGCGTCGGGATGCGCTTGGACGAAATCCGACTTGCCAACACCCTCGCATCTTTTGAGCCGACCTTGGACTATGTGGTCACCAAAATGCCCCGCTTCCCGTTCGACAAATTCACCGATGCCAGCAACACCCTGAGCACCCAGATGAAAGCCACGGGCGAAGTGATGAGCGTGGGCAGAACCGTGGAGGAAAGCCTGCTCAAGGCGATCCGCTCTTTGGAAATCGGCGTGTTCCACCTGCATCTGAAAAAGTTCGACGATATGGACAGCGATGCGCTCCTGCGGTACATTGCCGTGGGCACGGACGACCGTATCTATGCCATGGCGGAGCTGCTGCGCCGGGGCGAGAGCGTGGAAGTCCTCGCCGAGAAAACGCAGATCGACCCCCTGTTCATCCGCAAAATGCACCGCATCATCGAGGCGGAAACGGCGCTGAAAGCCCATGCCCACGACCTTGCCGCCCTGCGGGAAGCGAAGCGCATCGGCTTCTCTGACCGGGAGATCGCCGCCCTGTGGGGCATCTCACCCATGGAGGTCTTTTATCTGCGCCGGGACAACGGCATTTTGCCGACCTACAAAATGATCGACACCTGCGCCTCGGAGTTTGAAAGCTATGTGCCCTACTTCTACTCCACCTACGAGCAGGAGAACGAATCCGTCGTTTCCGCAAGCAAAAAAGTGATCGTCCTCGGCTCGGGCCCCATCCGCATCGGGCAGGGCGTGGAATTCGACTACTCCACCGTCCACGCCGTGCAGACCATCAAGGAGGCCGGGTACGAAGCCATCATCATCAACAACAACCCCG
>JAQXLO010000154.1 GCA_029012165.1 Oscillospiraceae bacterium
CATCATCGCATAAATTGCGGCACACGCCTTGCTTGAATCTTATTCCGTCAGCTTACACATAAATCCCTTGACTTGCGTTAGCAAGTCGGCAGTCTTTCTGTGCAGCCTGACAAAAAATCTTACTTCGCAATCCGCACACCCCAATTTATGCGGTGATACCCTAACAACGGAACAGCGCAGGAGGGGAGCCAAAACAGTCCGGTGGACTGTTTTGGCGTGGGGAACCCTCGCCGGGGGTTCCCCGGTACGAAGCACAAATCCCACAAAATCCGTGATGAACCTCTTTTCTTCGGTATATGTTGGGGCGTGCGAAAGCGAAAAACACCCACTGCCTTGTGGACAGTGGGTGGATAGCTCTTGCGATCAGACGTTGCCGCCGACCTTGATGGGGTTGATGCGAACGCCGGGACCCATGGTGGAAGCGACGACGCAGGAACGGATGTACTGACCCTTGGCTGCGGCGGGCTTTGCCTTCACGACAGCGTCCAGCAGCGTGGCAAAGTTCTCCTGCAGCTTTTCGGGGCCGAAGGACGCCTTGCCGATGGGGCAGTGGATGATGTTGGTCTTGTCCAAGCGGTACTCGATCTTACCGGCCTTGGCTTCGTTGACAGCTCTGGCAACATCGGGGGTAACGGTGCCTGCCTTGGGGCTGGGCATCAAGCCACGGGGACCGAGAACCTTACCGAGACGACCGACGAGACCCATCATGTTAGGCGCCGCAATGGCGACGTCGAAATCCATGAAGCCTTCACCCTGAATGCGGGCAACCAGATCCTCTGCGCCGACGACCTCTGCACCGGCAGCTTCGGCGGCCTTGGCATCGTCACCCTTGGCGAAAACGGCAACACGAACATTTTTGCCGGTGCCGTTGGGCAGGACGACAGCGCCTCTGACCTGCTGGTCTGCGTGACGGGAGTCAACACCCAGACGGATGTGCACTTCGACAGTCTCATCAAACTTGGCCGTGGCGGTCTTTACGACGGTGGCCAGTGCTTCTTCGGGATCATAGAGCTTTGCGCGATCGACGAGCTTTGCGCTCTCTGTATATTTTTTACCGTGTTTCATATTACATTTCCTCCATAGATGTGGTTAATCGGATGTTTCCTCCCACACATGAATGTTTAGTCAACGACCGTAACACCCATGCTGCGTGCAGTACCGGCGATCATGCTCATGGCGGACTCGACGGAAGCTGCGTTGAGATCGGGCATCTTCTGCTCGGCGATCTTGCGAACCTGTTCGGAAGTGATGGTGGCGACCTTCGTCTTGTTGGGGACGCCGGAACCACTCTCGATACCGCAGGCCTTCTTGATCAGGACAGCCGCAGGGGGTGTCTTTGTGATGAAGGAGAATGTGCGGTCTGCGTAAACCGTGATGACGACAGGGATGATAAGACCCATGTCGTTCTTTGTTCTTTCGTTGAATTCCTTGGTAAAGCCCATGATGTTGACACCATGCTGACCAAGAGCGGGACCTACGGGCGGAGCCGGAGTGGCTTTGCCGGCAGGAATCTGAAGCTTAACTAAGCCTACAACCTTCTGTGCCATAATTTATTTCCTCCAATCAATAGTGAAACTCTGAAAAATCAGTCCTCGATGGGCTCGACCTGGTCAAGCTCCAGCTCGACACGGGTCTCTTTGCCAAAGAGGGCAGAGACCAGAACGCGGACGGTATTGTTTTCCACGTCGATCTCCTCGACCGTTCCGGTGAATCCGTCAAAGATCTCATCGACAATATTGACGGTATCGCCCACGGCGTAGTTGACCTCCACGCTGCGCTTCTCAACGCCCAGCTTGTAGACCTCTTCCTCCGTGAGAGGAATGGCCTTGTTGTCGGGGCCGAGGAAGCCGGTGACGCCTCTGGTGTTGCGAATCACAAGCCAGGTGTCGTCATCCATGGCAGGTCGGTCGTCTGCATCCATGGACACAGCGACCTTGACGAGAACATATCCGGGGAACAGCTTGCGCTCGACTTCCTTGCGCTTTTCACCGACGATTTCGGTGACGGTCTCCGTGGGAATCTTCACCTCGAAGATCTTGTCGTGCATGCTCCTGTTCTCAACAACTTTTTCGATATTGGTTTTGACCTTGTTTTCGTAGCCTGAATAGGTATGGATCACATACCATCTGGTATCAACGGACATTTCTTTTACCTCCGTTGGATTATTCGGCTGCGGTCGTCTCAGCGGAAGTCTGTGCGGCAGTCGTTTCCGCTGCGGCCGTTGTGGGCGCTGCGGTCTCGGCCTGTGTCTGCGGTTCGTCCTCGATGACGAGGTTTTCGCTGACAGCATTGTCCTCTGCGTCTGCGACTTCCGTCACCGCAGTGTCCGCATTTCTTGCGACATTGCTAAGCAGGTCGATGGACTTGGACAGTCCGAGGTCGATCAGCCAGATCACAACGGTAAACACCGCAATAACCGCCAGAACAACGCCTGTGCTCTTCAGAACGGTCTTGCCATCGGGCCATACGATCTTTTTGGTTTCACCGCGAAGGTCTTTGAAAAAGCGGGCAATCGCCTTTCCCATGCGAACGAAGATGTTCGGCTTATCGGACTTCGGCTTTTTCGCCTTGACCTTTTCAGCGGCTTCGATCTTTTCCGCAGCAGCGGACTTTTCTTTCTTCGCCATGCGTATCCTCCCCGCTTACTTCGTTTCACGATGGAGAGTGTGCTTCTTGCAGAATCTGCAATACTTGTTTCTCTCCAGCCTGTCCGGTGTGTTTTTCTTGTCTTTCATCGTGTTGTAGTTACGCTGCTTGCACTCCGTGCAGGAAAGAGTAATCTTAACTCTCATAACGGCACCTCCATTTTGGATTTTTTACCTCCCTCTGCATTGAGAAAAAGGGCACAAGAAAATAAGCCCTTTTCAGAGGTACAGATATAGTATCACATATTCCGCACTCTGTCAAGGGCTTTGGCTGTATTATTTTGAAAGAATTCTATGCTGCACTTCTCACATCTCCCCAAGCAGACCGTAGTATCTGCCGTACCAGTACGGCGCCAGAAATAGCGTTCCGTCCTCGGCACGCATCCCGTTGCCGCCGTCGGGCAGGAAGGGGTTGTTGTCGTACTTGACCATGGGTTTTTCGTCGTAGGGAAGGGGTTCATACAGCTGTTTTCCGCCGCCGAAGCGTTCCTGTCCCTCGCCCCAGCGCAGGGAATCCCGGTGACTATTGGTGGTTTTGTAGCAGATCAGATCCAGCGGCATCTCGCAAAGGCTTTGCACTGCATCCTCAATACCCTGTCCCGTGCCGGACATGGCGGCATAGATCAGGTTCCACATGGGGCAGCGCTCCTTCTTTTCGATCTCCCAGTGCTGCCGCATTCCCGACAGCAGCAGCTGCCGCAGATGGGGGTCTGTCTCGTACCGCAGCAGTACGGCATAGGTCAAAAAGCCCAGATTGTCGTCAATATGATTGACATGGCAGTCGTCGATCTTCAGCTGCATACAATTTATAATATAATGCTCCCGGGTGACCAACTGCTCGAACAGCGGCGCATATCTCTCGCCGCCCATGTGCATACAGGTGCGCAGAATACACAGCAGTTCCAAAGAGTTGATCCCACGCTCCCAGAACCAGATATCGTCATGGTTCAGCTCCTGCGGTCCCCAGTGCGCCCATGTGGTGGGCAGACCGTCATGATCGCAGAGGGTAAAGCCGTTTTCGAGGATATGATCCGCCATGGCGCACAGCGCTGCGGCGATCTCTCTCTTTTCCCCGTCATCGGCGCACAGGTCGTAGTAGAAGGACAAGCCGTACAGGTGGCCCACGATCTCATCCGAGGAGGTCTCCCCCTTCCACTCCGCCGCTTCGCCGTCCACCATCGTTTTGTGCCACTCGGGGTGACCGTCGCCGAAGCCGCGATCTCCCTGCCAGCGGATCGCCCTTGCCGGGAAGCCGGAAATGCCGGTGCAGGTCAGCAGAAGCATCAGCGCATCCTTCGCCCTGCGTGCCCGGCAGAGCGCCTGCTTGTTCCCTGTCACGGCATAGTGCATGGACTGCGCCCCGAGATAGAAGCCCGTCCAAAGCCCGTCGTTGTCGGAAATTTCCACACAGCCGGATTCGATGCGGTTCTTTTCCGAAAGCGCACGCACCGTCACATAGCCTCTGCGGACATGGTATTTTTCGGTCGTTTCCTCGTAAACTGCCGCTTTGTCCGCCAGCGTCATGGGGACTGATTCCAACACGGTCAGCCCGGACTGCGTGCCCACATACACGGCGTCGTTGTCCGCAAACAGTGCGGTGACCGCCTCGTCGGGCATCCAGCGCTCTGCGCCGAGGAAGCTTTCCTGCACGCCGTCCTGCACAACGATCCCCTGCCGCAGCGCAAAGCAGCGTTTGCCGCCCGGTGCAATGCAGAGCTTGAAGCACTCCCCTTTCGGCAGCGCTTCGATCTCGTCATGGCTGTACCAGCTGTTGCGGGCATCGTACAGCAGCACGCCCTGATCGGTCGCCAGCCAGATGTGTCCCCACGGATCCGATGCCAGATCCCGGATGTGCACGTCCGGCATGGCGGAATTCTCCGTGCAGATGCCTGCCCAGCGGGGTCGTTTTCCATGCAGTCCGTAGAGCATGGTGTCCGCCGCCAGATATACCTGTCCCTTGCCGCAGGCAGCGATTCCGTGAACGCCGCCTTCTCCGGCGGAACTGTAGCGGGACAGGCAGTCCCCGTTTTCGTGGTTTTCACAAAAGATATAAAAGGTGTCCGCCGTTGTAACGTATACTGTTCCGGCAGCGTCCGACGCAATGCCGGTTACCGTTCCCGTACACTGGGAAATTTGCAGCTGTGCACCGGGATTCCGGAAGAAAAAGAATCCCTCGCCACCGCCGTACAGCCGTTGACCGTCGCTGTACAGCACGGCGACCTCTGCGGGAAAATGATCCGCTTCCGGCTTCAGAATGCCGTTTTCCACGGAAAACAGCCTGTCCCCTGCGGACGCCCAGACCTTGTGATTCCATACGGAAATCGCCGCAACGGTTTTTTCGGTGGGATAGAACTTTTTTCTGCGCTGGGGAAATGTTCCCGGATACAGCTTTCGCATAGACATCCTCCTCATCGCTGTGCCGCTTCGGTGCGCTCACAGCTCGATATTTCTCTCGTACAGGCGGTACTGCGCTTCCAGCCATGCCGCCGCTTCGTCAATCCCCTGCTGTGTCATGGCAAAGCTGTGGGACTGCACCTTGTCCTTGTCAGTCAAATCATAGCACTTGTTGTCGATAAAATACTCTGCGATCAACTGATCGCCCTGCGCCCAGACCCGATAGTTAAAGATCTTCGCCATGGGCTGAGCGATATACTCCTCCGGCGTCAGGGAGCCGAGCATTGTGTTTTTTTGCGTAAAATACTCCGGTGTGGAGAGCGGAACAAGTCTTTCCATGATATTCCTTTCTTACTTTTTACGTTTTTCTTCGAGCCATGCCAAAAGATCCTTCAGTACATCCTTGGCGTTGGTCTCGTTGAACAGCTCATGGCGGGCACCGTCATACAGCTTGAGGATCACATCCTCATGCCCTGTCTTTTTCAGATCGCTGTTCACCTGCCGCACACCCTTGCCGTAGGCGCCGACGGGATCCATCGAGCCGGAAATGAGCAGCATCGGCAGCTTTTTGGGCACGCTTTTGTACCACGACTTTTCGGAAACCGACTTGAGCAGAGTAAACATATCTTTATAACCGGCGGTGGTGAACAAAAAACCGCACAGGGGATCGGCGATATACTGATCCACTTCCTGCGTGTCACGGCTGAGCCAGTCGAAAGCGGTGCGGGGATTGTCATATTTTTTATTGTATGTGCCGAAGGCAATATGGTCGATGAACGCACTGCGGTAGTGCTCGCCCTTGAATTTTTCCAGCAGCCCGGCAAGGGCAATGCCTGCGGCGGCGCCGGGATTTTCTCCGCTGGTGCCGCAGAACACGGCGCCCTGCAGATCCTTGCCGTACTGGGCGGCATAGGAGCGGGCAACAAAGGAACCCATGCTGTGTCCGAGCAGGAAGATGGGACGGTTCGGATATTTGTCCGCCGCCTTCACCGTCAGGATGCGGGTGTCCCGCACGAGGCATTTCCAGCCGTCCTTTTCGCCGAAATAGCCCAATTCCTCCTCGTTTGCGGCGGATCTGCCGTGTCCGGCGTGGTCGTGGATGAACACCGCATAGCCGTGGTACGCCAAGTAGTACGCCATCGTCCGATAGCGTTCCCCGTGCTCCGCCATGCCGTGCACGACCTGCAAAACCGCTTTCACCTCATTGGGATCGGCGGGGGCAAAGGAACGTGCAAAAATGTCCCCCGTGCCTGTGGTGGATGCAAATTTATATTCCTCCCGGATAATGTCCATGTCGATACCGCCTTTACAATAGGATATTTTATTATACCATAAGCGCCGGATATTGGGAAAGCCTTTCTTGACAACTTGCAAAAATTTGTCACATTTCTCAAAAGCACCCATTAAAATTTGTGAACAATAGATAATCAAAGACAGAAAAGCATATAAATGTTTTTATATTCGGTTCACATTCCGTTCATAAAAATATGGTATAATTTATCAAATACACCAAAGGAAGGAGACACCCCCATGAAAAGAGACTATTCCGTCATCACTCCGCAGATACAGAGGCTTGCCGATCTGTGCAGTGCAGACTGCCGCATTGACCCGTCTCTGTACGTCGAACTCGGCGTCAACCGTGGTCTGCGTGACCTCAACGGCAACGGCGTTTTGACGGGGCTGACCGAGATCTCCGAGATCACGGCCAAGGAGGAAGTGGACGGACAGGTTGTTCCCTGTGAAGGACGGTTGTACTACCGTGGCTATGACATCAAGGATCTGGTGGCCGGCTTCATTGCCGACGACCGCTTCGGCTTTGAGGAGGTCGTCTACCTTTTACTGTTCGGCGAACTGCCGCAGGCGAAAGAACTTGCCGACTTCCGCACCCTGCTTGCCGATTACCGTTCCCTGCCCAATTCCTTCGTGCGGGATATCATCATGAAATCTCCCAGCCGGGACATGATGAACTCTCTGGCACGCAGCGTGCTGATGCTGTACTCCTACGACAACAAACCCGACGACACCTCCATCCCCAACGTCCTGCGCCAGTGCTTACAGCTGATCGCCATGTTCCCGCTGCTGTCCGTCTACGGCTATCAGGCGTACGACTACTACGTCTGTGACAACAACAGCTTCTTCATCCACGAGCCGGATCCGAAGCTCTCCACCGCCGAAAACATCCTGCATATGCTGCGCCTGAACAGCAAATACACCAAGCTGGAGGCACGCATCCTCGACCTTGCGCTGAT
>JAQXLO010000155.1 GCA_029012165.1 Oscillospiraceae bacterium
TCACCTTCACCAGCGGCGTCAATGCGGCCTCGCAGGAGTACGAGATTGACAGAACCGTTGACCGCTGTCCGCTGTGCGGCATTGCGCTGAACGAAAACGGCGTTTGCCCGAAGTGTGGTTATAAAAAGAAATAACGCGCAAAACACTTCTGCATAAAGAACCGGGACTGCCGCTGTCGGATTTTCCGACGGACGGCGATCCCGTTTTTTCTATGCAGCCGGCAGAAACTTTTCGTCTCGATTTTCTTTGCCAATGTACACTTGCACAAAAAAATGTGGTATAATGGTCTAAGGCAACATCGCACAAATTGCGGCGCACGCATTGCTTGAATCTTATTCCGTCAGCCGGCACATAATCCCTTGACTTGCGTCAGCAAGGCGGCGGTCTTTCTGTACAACCTGACGAAAAATCTTGCTTCGCAATCCGCACACCACGATTGTGCGGTGTTGCCATAAACGTTCCGGCGAAAAACCGAACAGTCATATTCTATTCCCCGTGCCGAATCGGTGCGGGGAATTTTCCTGTGCGGTGTTGTGTACGGCAGGACGGCGTGGTATAATGAAAAAACGGCTGAGGGCAGAGTTTGAAACGACATATCGCACGGAGAATGCGGCAATATGTTTGCGGGATGCGCACCGCTAAAGCACGAAGAACGATATGCGCAAGGGGAAGGGAATTGGGATGAAACGGTTGGTCATCTATATACACGGCAAGGGCGGCAATGCGCAGGAGGCGGAACACTATCGTTCGCTCTTTGCCGGGAGCGATGTGGTGGGGTTTGACTACAAGGCACAAAACCCGTGGGAAGCGGAAAGGGAATTCTCTCTTTTTTATGATCGGCACAGCAAGAGCTATGACACGGTGCTTTTGGTGGCCAACAGCATTGGCGCCTATTTTTCCATGCACGCCTTGGCCGGGAAAGGGATTGCCGGCGCTTTGTTTATTTCGCCCATCGTGGACATGGAAAAACTGATAGAGGACATGATGCGCTGGTCAAGCGTCACCGAGGCAGAACTGCGCACACGGAAAGAGATCCCCACGGCGTTCGGAGAAACCCTGTCCTGGGCGTATCTGTGCTATGTGCGGGAGCATCCCGTTGCGTGGGACGTCCCCACCTGCATTTTATACGGCGGCAAGGATAACCTGACATCTGTGGAAACCGTATCCGCTTTTGCCCGGCGCATCGGCGCATCCCTCACCGTGATGGAGGACGGGGAGCACTGGTTCCATACGGACGAGCAGATGCGGTTTCTGGACGGCTGGATCAAAAAATCCATGCGGTCTGATTTTGGTGGATAAAAAACGGGCTTTTTCGTAATGCTTTCAGCAGGAAAATCATAACGAACGCTGCGTGTGCAATTCCGGGAAGTATGCGGAATCTCCTCGGCTGCACTTGACAAGATGAGCAAAAAATCCTATAATATTACTTATTAAGCAGATAGGCTTTATGTGCATCCTGTGCCCATGCGTTTCAAATCGGCACGGCAATGCGCACATGGAGGTGTTTATGTATCCAGAAGAAGCGATGATGCAAGGCGCTGTTTTCGGCGTACCCGAAGAATTCGACTCCCACGGGGGACAAAGCTTTTCCGATGCGCAGCTTCGGCAGCTGCTGGAAAAGGCGGAATATGAGGATGCTCTTTTTCGTGCAGCAGACCGAAAGCGCAGAGAAATTTACGGGGACAAGGTCTATATCCGGGGGCTTATCGAATTTACAAACTACTGCAAAAACAACTGTTATTACTGCGGCATCCGCCGGGACAACAAAAATGCGGTGCGTTACCGACTGACCAAGCAGGAGATTCTCGCTTGCTGCGCAGAGGGGTATCAGCTCGGCTTTCGCACCTTTGTTTTGCAGGGCGGTGAAGATCCCTATTATACGGATGCGCTGCTGTGCGATATTGTGTCGGACATCCGAACACGCTACCCCGATTGCGCCATAACCTTGTCCGTCGGCGAAAAGCCGAAGGAAAGCTACCGAGCCTATTTTGAAGCCGGCGCAAACCGCTATTTGCTGCGGCACGAAACCGCAAACAGTGCACATTACGGAAAACTTCATCCCGAGAGTATGTGCTTGCAGCGCCGAAAGCAGTGCCTGTTTGATCTCAAGGATATCGGCTACCAAGTCGGTTCCGGCTTTATGGTGGGCTCTCCCTATCAGACGATGGACAACATCGTGGAGGATATCCGCTTTTTGCAGACGCTGCAGCCGGACATGATCGGCATCGGTCCGTATATCACGCACAAAGAAACGCCGTTCTCCTCGTTTGAAAACGGCAGTTTGGCGCTCACACTGCGGCTTATTGCCGTCCTGCGCCTGATGTTTCCCTATGCGTTGATCCCGGCAACCACCGCACTGGGAACCATTCATCCGCAAGGGCGGGAATTGGGATTGAAAGCAGGCGCCAATGTCGTCATGCCGAATCTTTCGCCGGTCGGCGTGCGAGAGCTATATGCGCTGTATGAGAACAAGATATGTACCGGCGAGGAAGCGGCGCAGTGCCGTGGGTGTTTGGAACGGCGTGTCCGTTCTGCCGGATACCGTATCGTTACGGCGATCGGCGATGCAGCAACGAGGGTCAGTCGCCCTGCGCAGCCCTCCTGATCGCATAGCGGTCGGACGAAGAAAATTTGAGGTTAGACCCATGAAAAAGGCACTGATTGCCATGAGCGGCGGCGTAGATTCCTCCCTTAACAGAAATAGGCAGAGGCTTTCCGATACATTGGATGGATGAGAAACCGCTGCTTTTTTGTTGTATTGCGGATTTTTGCTTTCCAAAATTTTTGCCCAAATCGAAAAAATGCTTTGCTTGTTTGTCCGCACTGTATTATAATAGGAAAATATCGTAAGCGGACAAAAAGCAACATAAAAGAGCGGTTGATGATTTTATGAGAGTAATTGATTTTCACACCCATGTGTACCCTCCAAAAATTGCCGAGAAAGCGACGGCGAGCACCTGCGCATTTTACGACCTGATGAAATCCACACTGGTCGGCACGACCGATGTGTTGCTGCAGCGGGGCAGGCAAGCCGGAATTTCCGAATTCGTATTGCTGCCGGTGGCCACCAAGGCGGAGCAGGTACATCACATCAATGCATTTATTGCCCAGGAAATCGGTCTGCACAGGGAGTTTTACGGGTTCGGGACGCTCCATGCCGCCATGGAAAATCCTTTGACGGAGATCGAATATATCCGGTCCGCCGGGTTAAAGGGCGTCAAGCTGCACCCGGATATACAGCGCTTCCCGATAGACGACGAGCGGCTGTTCCCGGTATACGACCGGCTGCAAGGGGAGCTGCCGGTTTTGATCCATTGCGGGGATCCACGGTATCCATATTCCCGCCCGGAAAGATTAAGACGCATTATCGACGAGTTCCCGCACCTTCAGATCGTTGCCGCCCATCTGGGCGGATGGTCGATGTTTGATACCGCATATGAATATCTGAAAGACACCGACTGCTATTTCGACATATCCAGCTCCGGGATGTTTATGACGCAGGAGAAGATGAAATCCTTCGTTTCCGGGTACGGCGCAGACAGACTCTTGTTTGGCTCCGACTTCCCCTTATGGGATCCGCAAAGCGAGCTGGAATCCTTTTTGCGCTTGGGGCTGCGTGAAGTCGATCAGGAAAAAATTGCATTCCGCAACGCCCTTCATATTTTGAAGGCCGATGGATGACCGATGGTGGACGGAGGCGCTTTCCGTGCCGCCCCAAAAGCGCACGATGCGCCGTCCTGCACGAATCGTATTCGATGCAGCGGAACCGCATGGACAGTCTGGAGGAAAACAAGCAACCCAAAAAACGCAGAACAGATCTGTAAAAAATGCGTTAAGGCGCTATTGCGCAAGAACAAAGCGGAGGCTTTTTCGGAACATTTTATCCGAGAAAGGTCTCCGCTTTTTTGTTCTTTGAGAAAATGGATAGCCCCATGCCGGCCATTTTGCCCGCCTTCAAAGGGTGGGAGAGGGCAAACAGTCGGTGAAAAAACGGCAATATTATTCTATTTTTAAATAAAACAACAAATTGTGGAAAGTACACAGCATAATCCACAAGATGTGGGTGTGCCGAAAAAGCGATAACAAGAGAAAGAAAAAAGCTTGAAAATAAAGCAAAAAAAAGTTGACAACTTGACAAAGGCGTGCTATATTGAAATTGTATAAAAGTATAGGGGTTACTATACTCAAAAGTCAAAACAGCATATAAGGGAGGAAAATGTAAATGGCTAAGAACATTTGCAAGCGTACGCTCAGCAGTTTGCTCGCGATCCTGATGGTCGTGACGACATTCTGCTTTGCGGACCTGGGACTTACGGCGAGTGCATGGGTTGACGCATCCCCGTTGGAAAGCCTCGGGCGCCCGAACAGTACGGCGAGCACCTCGTCTGCGAACGTTATGTTCCTTGTGCCGGAAACGATTTATCTCAACCCGGCCGGGGACGCATATGCGTACTACGTAGACTCGACGGCATCGGGTGCACTGGTGCAGAATGCGGCGAAAACGAGCGGCCAGATCGTTTTCCGCTCCGATGTGCCTGTTTCGAACCTGAAGATCACCCGCAGTGATGCGTCAGGTACCACGTATACGTCGTCGGCAAAGACTACGTCCCTTACGACCACCTTTTCCAACACCGGCACTGCCCGGGACGGCGGCGTGATCGAGTGGAAGGCGAGCTATGTTGTGGACGGCGTGACCTATGAATCCTTTGCCTATACTTATGTATATAAGCCCAGCTCGGAAGTGATCGGCTACGCCAGCCGCGGTCTTAGCGAGTCCGGCTCCACAACACACCGAATGATTAACGCCCAGATCTCTGTTGTGGCGGGCTTCCACTCCGCCGATAGCAAGATCGGCAACAAAGAATGGGGCGGTTCCAACGCTGTTCCCAACCCCATCGGCGTTGCCATCGACACCTCCGGCACACGGAACTACGGTGTCAACAGAGAGGATAACATAGATAAATATCTGACTGACAAGACAAACGGCGGCATCTACTATGAAAATTACGGTGACAGCAACGAGTGGAAAGTGACGCAGAGCACCAGCACCGTGTCCGTCGGTGCGATGACCGTTGACCGCAGCCGCTACACCAACTTCAACCAGATCCCGTACCTGCAGGCGGTGAACTATCACTACTATATCCGCTACTCGACCAAAGTGCAGGGCGTCTATTCCTATGCGACGACAACGGCCGCCAATGCATATCCGGGCAGCTGGACGCAGTATCACGAGTCGTCAAAAATCGACAACGATTCGGACACGCCCGCTTCTCTCTACTCCAGCACCCGTATCAACTGTCCCATCTCCAGCACCACGGCGAGCAATTTCTACCTGTGGTCCAGAATCTACTCCAACGGTCTGTATGACGGCTGGTGGGACAACAACTATTTCCAGGTCTACTCTCTTGCCAAGATCCGTGTGACGCTGGTGGACAAAGCCTCCCTGCGCTCCACCTACCGTCTGGCGTGTACCCTGGCGGCGGAGTCCGGCAACTCCTATGCGGGCTATGCGGCATTCAAAACCGCCTTAAAGACGGCGGGTACCGTTTTGGGCAACCCGAAGGCGACGGCCAGCGAGATCTCCTCGGCGCAGTCCACGCTGAACAGTGCCTACAACACCCTCAAGGGTCAGCTGGCGGCAGTGCCGGCGGTCTACGGCGCCCCGGATGTCTACTTCTATGTTCCTGAGACGATTTATGTCAACCCGGCGAACGGCACCGCTTTCCAGTACTTCATCGACCGTAACAACGGCGACAACAGTGCGCTGAGAAACTCCAACAACACGACGGGTAACATCTACTTCAAGTGTTCCGATACCACGGCGACCGTCACGGGTCTGACGGTGAGCTGCTCCACCGGCT